>JASEGA010000040.1 GCA_030018315.1 bacterium
CACTTACAATCAATCCATGAGTGAGAATCTGGGTAGAGCCTTGGAGTGATGACCAAAGGAGTGCAATAAAAATATTTGACTTCTCAGAAATTTAGAATATAGTGTAAAGCAAGATGAAGAAAGTAAAAATTCAAGGTTTGACTCCAATTGTTGTATTTGTAGTGTTTTTTGTCTTTAGCTTAAAGAATGGATTTACACAACCTGAGGAACCAAGACTCTTAGCTATTTTGCATCTATCAAGCCCTAGGCCCCAATCCATATTATCTGGAAGAGGAGATGTAAATGGAGATGGGTTTGACGATGTTCTTTTAGCTAGACATGATACTGCTCAAGTCTTCTTTGGAGGGTTTCCAATGGATACGGTACCAGATGTAGTTCTTCTATTACCCCCCATTTCACCTCCCTTTTTCTCTTGTTATTTTTGGACAGCTTCTATTGTGGGGGACTTAAACAACGATAGGTTTGACGATATCGTAGTGGGTGACGAAGGAGCTACTATTGGTGCTTCACCTAAAACTGGAGCAGCGTATGTATATTTTGGTGATAGTGCCTATAATCAAACGGCAATTTATCCTGACTTAATACTCAAACCACCCGTCCCAGGTTGGTTTGGGTGTTATGGGTATTCGGCTTCAGGAGGCGATCTTAATGGAGATGGGATAAGCGACCTTGTAGTAGCTGACTTTGGTGAACCACTTGGACCTGATGTGGAAGGAAGACTATATATATATTTCGGAGGTGAAAATTTCGACACAATACCAGAACTAATAATAAAAGGATATATGATAGATACTTTAGGTTATCTACATATAGGTAAGTCAGTAGAAGTTATAGGGGATGTAAATGGAGATGGATTTGATGATTTGCTTGTAAGTGCAGATGAGAATGATATCCAACGGGTTGACCTCTATCTTGGTGGAAATCCAATGGACACTTTGCCCTATGCAATATTTTTTAAGGATTCAATAGGAGAGTTTGGCAACTCTTTTTCAGGTGGAGATATAAATGGGGATGGATATTGTGATGTGCTTATCGCAGACTATTGTGCAGACAGTCTTAGAGGAAGGGTGTACATTTATTTGGGGAAAAATGTGCCTGATACTATGCCAGATTTAATCTTAAGCCGTAGAATTCCTGGAGAAAAGCTTGGATATAGGGTACACGCAGGGAATTTCACTCTTGATAAATACGATGATATCGTCGTTAGTATATTAGGTGAGAACAATCTGTGTGATACAGCTGTTCTTTATTATGGAAGCTCTAACTTTGATACTTTAATTGATGGGTACATTCCTTTGGGAGGGAAACTCTTAGGAGCTGATATTACTGGGGACGGGTATGAGGAAATACTCGTTCATCGTGGACCAATTTATGTGTATACTTTTCATACTGAAGGGATAGAAACATGTCGTTTAAAAAGAGACTCAAGAATTCCTCTTATAATTTTCCCTAACCCTGCGGTTTCAACGGTGATTCTTAAATATAGAGTATTGCAGAGGAGTGAAATAAAATTAGAAATATTTGATGTGTTAGGGAGGGTTGTAGAGACTTTAGTCTCAGGAGTGCAAGAAACTGGAGAGTATGAAGTGCGCTGGGGTAGAATAAATCTTTCCAGTGGAGTATACTGGGTAAAGCTTAAACAAAGTGAAAGGAGCAGCACAGAAAAACTGGTACTCCTTCACTAAAATAGGAGGTCTCATGTTAGGTACATTTACAAATACAAATAATGGTGTCAAGTCTGATTTTTCTCTTAAAAGATTTACGATGCGGCTGGCAGGTCAGTGGAGATGTTGGTAAATGGCGATAATGAGCCCGGGTATTATAATGTAACCTGGAATGCTAAAGGATTTTCGGCAGGTATTTATTTTGCTAAGTTTGAATTAGGAAACTATATTTTAATAAAGAAATTGATCTTGATAAAGTGGTCCTACTCAAACAAAAAAAGTAAAAAAACTTGCTTTGTTGAATAATTCACTTTACAAAACTTGCAACACCTTGATTGCCACCGATTTATGAGATTCTTCACTTCGTTCAGAATGACAAGGTCAAAATTGTCTAAAACCAAGTCAGGGGTTGAAAATCAAAGGTGCCAAAAATATTTATTCAACAAAGTAAAAAAAATACTTGACTTATTAATTTTTAGTGAGTATAGTGTTAAAAATGAAAAATGTCTTGATTATACTTTTCATATTTACAGGCTGTGCTCAATTACATAAATATAAGCCTATACCATGGGCAGTTGGGCAATGGGTTTCTTACGAAGTGAATGGTGAGCCATTAAAAGTATCTATTGTAGGCAAAGATTTAGCTGGCTTCTGGCTTGAGACTGTGGAGCCCGAAGTTGTAGTAAAGTTTCTTGTAGAGGAAGGAGGGACTCAACCCAATAAATTAATTGTGAAGACAGTAGGTGATTCACCTATAGAGTTTCCAGTTGATAAATTCAATGTAAAGAGTATTCTTCTGAGTGCAAAAATAGATGAGTCTGCAAATTTAAGGAATGAGATTCTAACTCTAACTTGTGGAAAACTTAGGGTATTTCACACAACCTATGAAGGCAGTGATATATGGCTATCAAGTAAAGTACCAATATTTGGGATAGTGAAATACATGGGTAAAGATAAACTTATAGTATTACGTGATTATGGGATAAAAGGAGCAGAAAGTGAGATTAAAGAGCAAGCAGAGAGTGCAAATTTTATAGTAGAGTGAATAGGGGGCATCTTACTGGGGACCTTAATATGTTCACAGAATCTTGTAGAGAAGATAGGTTTAAAGTTTTGGAGAATAGAGCAAAAGAGATATTAAGACGTGTAAAGCTCTTGAAAGATGAGAATACGAAACTAAAAGTGCAGATAGGTAAGCTATTAGAGCAGAGAGTCATAGCTCGCAAAGAGGTGAATAAGTTACTTAATAAACTTCACTTCGTTAGTCTATAATATGGATGTGAAGCTGAAAATATTTGGTAGAGAATACAGAGTAGAAGGTGGTGAAGTTTCTCCTGATTATATGAAAAGGGTAGCAGAATATGTAGATTCTAAGATTAGCGCTCTTTCCAATTCTTCACAGATTCTTCGCTATGCTCAGAATGACAGGGAGGGGATAGCTATTTTAGCTGCTTTAAATATAGCAGATGAGCTATTTCAGGAGCACGAGCTAAACGAACAAGGTAAAGCAAGTGTTGAGCGTACTATTGCTCTTTTAGAGGAAGGTCTTTCTTAGATTTAAATGGGTTCCCTGTAGTGTTCGTGATGGGGTGCAATTCTTGAGCTAGCACCTTTTAAAGGGGAGCTGTCCTGTGCATAATTTATGTGCAGGATGGTGCCCACCTCCTTTTGAAGGTTCAAAGATGCCTCCCCACACGGCACCGGCAGGGGACCTATTTTTTATTTTAGGACTGGAGGCTGTTTAGAAATAAAATATAAATTATGAGAAATTCTAAATCCGAAATCCTAAGTTCTAAACAATATCTAAATCCCAATGTTACAAATTCCAAACTTTTAGTTTTGAGCATTTGAATTTTAGATTTGTTTAGAATTTAGTGCTTCGGATTTGTGATTTTTGAGGGTGGTGATTAAAAATGGATTTCCAATTTCTTGGATATATCTTGGTTGCAGTAGTCTTTTATCTAATTGGTTTTTGGCTCCAAAAATTGCTTAGAGCTGTACGGCTCAAAAAGGCAGAAGAAATTGCCCATAAGATAGTTGAAGATGCAAAGAAGGAAGCTGAGCGCCACAAATCGACAGCTGAGTTAGAGTTGAGAGCTGAGTGGAGTAAGCGGAGAAGTGAGTTTGAGCGTGAGACAAGGTCAAGAAAGAAGGAGATTGAGCAAAGAGAGAAGGCACTTGATGAGCGTGAAGCAAACCTTGAGCGTAAAGGTGACCTTATAACAAGAAAAGAAAGTGAGTTAGGTAGAAAGGAAATAAATCTACTTGAGAGAGAAAAAGAGGTTAGAAATAAGAGTGAGAAGCTTGATAGCTTGATTATAGAACAGAACAGAAAACTTGAAAAAATTGCAGGCATGAATCAAGAGGAAGCAAAGCGTCAACTGTTCCAAAACCTTGAGAAAGAGGTAAAGGATGAGGCTAAAAAGTTTATAAAGGAACAGATAGAGAAAGCACAAGCTGAAGCAGAGAGGGAGGCGAAGAAGATTATTTCTACTGCTATAGAAAGATGTGCTGCAGAGCGGACACTTGAATCTACAATTTGTACTATTGCATTACCTTCAGAAGAAATGAAAGGAAGACTAATAGGGAGGGAAGGTAGAAATATTCGCACATTTGAGACTCACACAGGCGTAGACCTTGTAATTGATGATACGCCTGGTAGTGTTTTTATCTCATCACTTGACCCCATCCGTAGAGAGATTGCAAGGCGCTCACTTGAGCGTCTTATGACAGATGGTAGGATTCAGCCAACAAGAATTGAAGAGGTTGTTGAGCAAACAAAAAAGGAGCTACCAGAGGTTATACGAACAGCTGGAGAGGAGGCAGCTCTTGAACTAAAGGTATCAGGTTTACATCATGAGCTTATAAAACTTTTAGGTCAACTTAAGTTTAGAACCTCCTATGGACAGAATGTTTTATCACATTCAAAGGAGGTAGCGCGTCTTGCCTCCCTTATGGCAGTAGAGCTTGGGTTTCCTGAAGAAATAGCAAAACGGGCAGGTTTACTTCACGATATTGGTAAAGCAGTATCTCAAGAATACGAAGGAACTCACCAAAAAATAGGTGGCGAACTTGCAAGGAGATACGGGGAATCTGAAATTGTAGTCAATGCTATTGAGGCACATCATAAGGATGTAGAACCAGCCTCTCCAATTGCAGTCCTTATAGAGGCAGCCGATGCTATATCAGGAGCACGTCCGGGGGCAAGGAGGGAGACTTTTGAAGCTTATGTTGAAAGGCTTGAAAAACTTGAAAGCATTGTCACCTCATTTGATGGAGTTGATAAGGCATATGCAATACAAGCAGGAAGAGAAGTGAGAGTGATAGTAGAACCGGATAAGGTAAGCGATGAGTCTGCATCAGAACTTGCAATCTCTATTGCTAGGAAAATTGAAAGTGAGATGAAATATCCTGGTGAGATAAAGGTGACTGTGATAAGAGAGACGAGGGCAATTGCACACGCTAAGTAATGACTCTGAATGCTGAATTCTAAATGCTAAATTCTGAATTGATGTGCGTAATTTAGCATTCATAAGTATGGACATGGCATGCCGTGTCTATACAATTGTCCACAATGCGTGTTTTGTTTGTAGGCGATATTTATGGTAAGCCGGGGAGAAGGATTGCCTCTTCTCTTATTCCTATCCTTAGAGAAAAAGAGGGGCTTAATTTTGTATTTGCAAATGGAGAGAATGCGGCTGGCGGATTTGGGCTTACTTTGCCTATATTTCGTAAGCTTGAAAGGTATGGAATAGATTGCATTACAACAGGTAACCATCTATGGGATAAAAAGGAGATAATTTCAGAGCTTACTGTACTTCCTAATCTTCTAAGACCAGCTAATTATCCTGAATCAGTACCTGGGAGAGGGGCTCAAATTTTTAATAATGGAATAGGGGTAATAAATCTTGCTGGTCGTACTTTTATGCCACAAGTAGAATGCCCGTTTAGGACGGCACTCATTGAAATTGATAAATTAAATACAAAAGTAATACTTGTAGATTTTCATACAGAGAGTGGAGCTGAAAAACAAGCCCTTGCGTGGTGGCTTGATGGAAAGGTATCAGCAGTTATTGGGTCACATACCCATGTGCAGACGGCAGATGAACAAATTCTACCTAAAGGGACGGCTTACATTACAGATGCCGGGATGACTGGCTCTTTTAATTCAGTGATAGGGGTTATACCGGATAAGTCTATTAAATATTTCACTTATGGGACACCACAAAGATTTGATATAGCACAGGGAGATGAACACTTAAATGGAGTGCTATTGGATATAGACGAAAGTTCAGGTAAGGCACTATCAATTAAAAGAATTAAAATATAATTTTGTTTGAAAGGGGGAGACATGCCAAGATTGGTAGAATGTATACCAAATTTTTCTGAGGGTAGGGATTCGGCTGTTATAGACAAAATAGTGGATGAGATTACTAAAGTGCCGGGCGTTAAGCTTACTGACCGTCAAATGAATACTGACCATAACAGGGCAGTAATAACATTTGTAGGTGAGCCTGAATCTTGTAAGCGTGCTGCATTTAATGCCTGTAAGTGTGCTATGGAACTTATAGACTTACGTAAGCATAAGGGGGAACACCCAAGAATTGGGGCAACAGATGTAATCCCATTTGTCCCAATATCAGATGTAAGTATGGAAGAATGTGTTAAACTTGCAACTGAGCTTGCTAAGGAGATAGCAGAAAAGTTAAATATACCCACTTATTTATATGAGGAAGCTGCAACAAGGCCTGAGAGAAAAGACCTCGCATACATAAGGAAAGGTGAGTTTGAAGGCTTAATGACAGCAATAAAAACTGACACATCACGTGTCCCAGACTTTGGGCCATGTGAGCTACATCCAAGTGCAGGTGCAACAGTTGTAGGTGCACGTGAATACCTCATTGCATATAATGTAAATCTTGGCACTAATAATATTGATATTGCAAAGCGTATTGCCAGTGCAATAAGATTTAAGGGTGGTGGCTTTAAGTATGTAAAGGCACTTGGATTTGACCTTAAGGAGCGTGGCATTACACAGGTCTCTATGAACATGACAAATTATAAAGAAAGCACATTATTTAGGGCATTTGAGTTTGTTAAGCGTGAAGCTGAAAGGTATGGGGTTACAGTTATTGGGTCAGAGATAGTAGGGGTAGTTCCAATGCAGGCACTGGTTGACACAGCTGATTGGTATTTAAGGCTTGAAAATTTTAGACCTGACCAAATACTTGAAAAGAAAGTATGGGCTGAGGGTGCGTTCCCTCATGAGGAGCTAATCCCACGTAGATTTATATCTGAACTTGCTTCAAAGTCGCCAGCCCCAGGAGGTGGGTCAGTAGCTGCATTATCTGGTGCACTTGGTACAGCCTTGGTTTGTATGGTGTGCGAACTTACGATTGGGAAAGAAAAATATAAGGAGGTTGAAGAAACAATGAAGGATGTACTTAAGCAGGCAAATAAGTTTAAGGATGAATTCCTTAATCTGATGCAAGAAGATGAAGATGCTTTTAATAAAGTTATAGCAAGTTACAAGTTGCCTAAAAATACAGAGCAGGAAAAAAATGATAGAATTAATAAGATACAGCTTGCATTAAAAGAGGCTACACGAGTGCCACTTGAAGTTATGAGACTATCTAAGACTGCATTAGAACTTGCAGTCACCTGTGCTAACAAAGGAAATATAAACTCAATCTCTGATGCAGGAGTAGCAGCTGTTGAATTACAGGCAGCAGCGGACTCTGCTTTATATAATGTACTGATAAATCTTGGTGGAATAAAGGATGAGAAATTCAATACCCAAGTAAAACGAGAAGTTGATAAAATGGGTAAAGAAATCGCAAAACTTGCAGCAAAAGTGAAAGAAACAGTCCAGAGTAAACTCTAAATATAAATTTTTATCTCCTTATCTTCCGTAACCCTATGCCATAGATTACACCTATTATCTTGAAGTCATCACTTGGCAGCACAATTATTGGCTCATATTTAGGATTAGATGAGCGTAATATTATATGGTCTTCACGCTTTATGAACTCCTTTATTAAGGATTCACCATTTAAGCGTGCTACTACAATATCGTGAGTCTTCGCTACTTCTTGAGCTATAACTATCACATAGTCGCCGGGCTCAAGTTTTGGACTCATTGAGTCACCATCTATCTTTATACCAAATACTGGCTTACCCTTCTTAATCAATGCATCCTGTGGTACCCATATCCAGTCAATCACCATATCATGTGTTATCTCAATTGGATGACCAGCAGGTATGTTTGCAATAACAGGGATGCCTGGCTTCATTGATTCAATATCTATTGGGACGAGCTCCTCCTCCTTTGGCTTACGCCTTAACTTAAATTCACGCTTTACAAAATCCTGTAACTCACGAAGCTCATTCTCAACTCGCTTTAATCTATCACTTGGAGACTCACCTTGAGGTCTAACCTCTTTACCAGTTAAAAGCCAATCCACAGAACAACTGCCAAGTTTTGCTATCTTAATCAATACATCAGAAGGAGGCTCATGAATATCTTTCTCATAAGAACTGACTGTATCATGCGAAACTCCAAGAAGCTTACCAAATTCTACCTGAGTTAACCCCAATACCCTCTTCCTAATATATAATATACGCTTTCCCTTGCTAATCATAGCTTTATACAATTACTAAAAAATGTTTTACGCCTTTTTGTCGTTTTTTTACGATTATTTGGCGATTTTTACTTGACAAATTTAAAATAATGTTTATATTATAAATAGTATGAATAAAATAAATTGTCAAGTTAAAAAGGGGGTAAAATGAAAAATATACTTCCATTTGTTAGGATGGATGAAGAGGATGAGTGTCAAATAGTTAGAAGTCTTAGGGGTGAAGTTATAAATGATTTTGTATACTCATTTAAGGATGGTGATAATGAGGTTACTGGGCTATCAATTGCAGGTATTGAAAATGTTTGCAGGCAGGCTGCTAAGATTGGTGAGTTTTTTAGGGTTATAGGGATGCCAGTTGTATATGATAGTGGTGATTACATTGAAGTGATTGTTAAGGTAGGCAGGTTTACAATAAATCGTGATGGTAAAGAAGTAGAGCTTGATTCTGCGATAGGCGCAAAGCGTGAGTATAAGTTTACAAGACTACCATCAGGTAAGATTGTGGCTGACCCATTTTATTTTGAGAAGGCAGTCTCAAAGGCTGAGCGTAACGGGAAGCGTAAGCTATTGCCAGAAAAGCTGATAAATAAGCTTATAAAGGAGTACAAAAAGAAAGGTAAAGTCAAACAACTTAAAGCTAAAAACTCAAAAGTAAAATCTGTAGCTTGTTAGGTTCAAATTCCAAACAAATGTCCTGTTTTGATGAAGTAATATGGCAAGGAAGCGAATGATAGACCCAGAATTCTTTTCTGACGAAGAAGTAGGTAGCTGGTCAATTGCTGCGCGTCTATTTTATATTGGACTATGGAGTTGTGCAGATGATGAGGGCAGATTTAAGTCAAATTCACGCCTGCTTAAAGCTCAAATATTCCCATACGATGATGACATAGATATAGATAAACTTAAGGATGAGGTTAGTAAAAAGATTGTATTTTATGAAGTAGGTAATCAGCAATATGGGTGGCTTAAAAACTTCAATAAATATCAGGTAATCAATCGTCCCACACCTTCTAAATTACCGCCACCTCCTCATACTAGCCGTATGGCTAAACTCACTGAAGCCTCATTGAATACTCACGGAGGGCTCACGCCTAATATAATAGAAAAGAAAAGAATAGAATATAAAGAAGATAAACATGAAGAAATTTCTAAAGAAGATATAGAGTATGCAAAGAATAAGGCAAAAGAGCTAATTTTGTGGCTCTCAAGGTCAAAAGCTATACCTAAGTAGGAAATGGGAATTAGGTGACTGTCCAATAATTCAAAAAAATTTAATTTGCAATCTTAAACCACGAGATTAACACAGATTTTCACAAGAAATGTCATCTGGTGAAATCTTGTGGTTTCCTTTTTCTATGCATAGGAAATACTTCTCTATATCTACAGATGACCCACTATGGACAAAGTTATCCCGTAAACTAAGGGGTAAAAATTTCAGGGTTCCATGCTCATGGAGAAAGGGTATTTTTCTAAGCTTCAATGACTGGTGTCTACTTGTTAACAGGAAGCTGGCTGGAAAGGTAGTCTATGTCCATAAGATAAAGAAAATAAATTATAGACAGATACCTAAATATTTTACTTGACAAATTGGAAATAAATGAGTATTAAAATATAAAAGGGGAAACTATATTTAACTTTAAATTTTTAGTTCCAATTACATTATTTGCATATTTAACTGCATTTGGTGACTATATTATAGACTGGACAGATACACTTGATTTTGGTGCAATCGAGGTTGCTTATGGTGTAGCAGTAGATAAGAGTGGCAACATTGTAATAACAGGGTGTAACAATGCTGATGTAATTTTCACTGTTAAATATAATTCTTTAGGTGAAACATTATGGACTAGGTCAGTCCCTAATTTTGATGCCGAGGGTATAGCGACAGATACGAATAGTAATATCATAGTTGTAGGATACACATCTGGTCCAGCCGCTTATATTGCTAAGTATAATCCGGCTGGCACAATGATATGGTCAGATACAATTACAGATTTTACATTTTCTTGTTTTTATGGTGTAGCTACAGATAGTAGTTGCAACATTTTTTGCTACCGGGTTTGCTATGAAAGATATTTTTGCTACATGTGATTACTACACTGTTAAATATAACCATTCTGGCACAATTTTATGGTCAGCTTCAATTATGACTGGGTATAGCACTGTAGCGCATGGGGTAGCGCTAACTGGTAGTGATATTGTAGGTACAGGAAGTTTTCAAGTAATTAGTGGTAATCTCGATTACTACACAGTAAAATATAAATGGACTCCTCAAGGGATAGCTGAAAGCAAATCCCAAATTCCAAATGGAAGTATATCCTAACCCATTCAGTGGAAATACCGTTATTCGTTATTCGTTAAACGTTAAACGTGATGGCAGTTATCCGATT
>JASEGA010000041.1 GCA_030018315.1 bacterium
CAATATTTTTGGACTGATAATTTGTGGATATAAAAATATTTATTCAACAAAGCAACAAAGTCTTGACACTTGATTAGGTGTATTATAAACTTAACCTGTGAGTGTAAAGTGGTATTCTGGGTATAAGAGCGAAGAGAAGCCTGTTTCATTTACCTTAGACAACGAGGAACAGCTCATAAATAAGGTAATAGGAGAGGAGTTAGTAGAAAATTCCTCAACTGGTGATAGGAAGCGTATTTTTATAGTTGAAACATCAAAAGGTATTTATAAAATTGTACATGATGGTGATGACCGGATAATAAAAATTCAATGACGAACGACGAAATCCGAATGAGTAGAGATTGCTTCCCCTGAAACAAGTTCAGAGTCACTCGCAATGACAGAAAGGGACTCGCGATGACATTTTAGAAAAACTAAACTATTACAATTCAAAATTAAAGAAACTATGATTCAAGAAGATAGGCTACTTAACGAATTTCTTGAACTTGTCCGTATAGGGAGTCCTTCAAAAAAAGAGGGCAAAATCTCAAGATTAGTTGCACAAAAACTGAAAAAACTTGGGGCAAAAGTTTTCTTTTCCACCGAAGGCAGATCCACATTTAGCGGAGATGAAGCTAGTAAAATAGCAGGAAGTGACGGTTCAAATATTGTTGCTAAGATATACGGTAATCCTGATTTGCCACCCCTAATGCTCAATGCTCATCTTGACACTGTAGGCACAGATGAAGTAATAACCCCAATTGTTGACAATGGTGTCGTAAGGAGTGATGGCACAACAATCCTTGGTGCAGATGACAAGTCTGGTGTTGCAATTATACTTGAAGTATTAAAAGTTTTAATTGAGCAAAATTTATCCCATCCTCCAATTGATGTAGTTTTCACTATTTCTGAAGAAATCGGGCTTCTTGGTGTAAAGAACCTTGACTTCTCAATTTTAGATGCAAAATATGGCTACTCATTGGATACCGAGGAAATATCCGTAATTACTACAGCTGCACCATCTTGTACCAAGCTTTTTGTCAAAATCTACGGTGTAGAGTCTCATGCCGGTGCAAGTCCAGAGCATGGTATATCTGCAATTGAAGTCGCTTCTCAATCAATATCAAGGATGAGGCTTGGTAAAATAGATGAAGAGACAACTGCAAACATTGGTAAGATAAAAGGTGGTACTGCTACAAATATTGTGCCTGGCTATACTGAAGTAGAAGGTGAGGTTCGTAGTCATTCTGATGATAAGCTTGAGTCTCAGACTAAGCATATGATTCAATGCTTCAAAGATGCAGTAAATAAGAGTGGTAAAGTAGTAGATGGCAATCCTATATTTGCGAGAGTAGAAGAAGAAATATCACATGAGTTTAAAAGGTTCTATATTCCGGCTGATGCTCCTGTAGTGCAAAAGGTAATTTCTGCCGGTAAGCGTATTGGGCTTGATATATATATACATAAAGGGGGAGGAGGCTCAGATGCGAATGTATTTAATGAGCATGGTATACCTACAGTTGTGCTTGGGACAGGTATGCAAAAAGTGCATACAAAAGATGAATTTATTAAGGTATCGGACCTTGTATTAGGGGCAAAACTACTTTTAGAAATACTAATATGCGAGTCCTAATCTTTATCTGCTCTAACTCCATTTCCGGGAACGCCTCTTTACCACAAGTTAGACAAAGAGAATAGAATAATTACTAAAGACTGGAGTAAATATGGTGATGTTGTCTTTCAGCCAAAGTTGATGTCACCAGAGATATTTTCTAAAGGCTGTAAATGGGCATGGAAAAAGCTCTATTCATACAACTCAATTTTTGGTAGATTAAGAGCCTTCAAGAGACATTGGTTCTTTCGTTTATTAGTGAATCTTAATTATAAAAAATGGGTTAATAGCTCTCTCTCCAGTTAAGGCTAATAGTTTCTCAAATAATGGGGATGGACTGCTAATTTTTATTGTGTTTTTTGATTGCTGGAATGAACGATAAAAATGGTAGTCCGTTACCTATTTCCTATTTAATAACAATAAATTTACCCTTTGTTTGCAGTTTGTTGTCAATAGATAGGTTATAAAAATATATCCCAGTAGGCAAGTTGTTAATATTCTGTTTTAATATGTATTTGCCCTTAAGTGGGTGATATCTTTCTATTCTACCAACTCTTGCACCTGCTAAATTATATACTGCAAAAGAGACATAGCCCGGTTTATCCAGCTTGTAAGAAATTTCAAAGTAGTCTTTGACAAGTGTTGGAGATTGCTTTGCTGTCACTCGCAATGGCATTTCATTTTTGTCATGATGGGCTTGCTCTTCAACTCCTACAAAAGTAGCCTCCTTTAAAATCCAGTCATTTGGGTCAAACTTAACGCTTGTAGGTGGATAATTTACCAAGAAGCTAAAACTTTGTGTCTCAAGGCTATCCCATGCTACAAATAATGTAGTATCCCCATAAGCACTATATACTTCAATATCAATTGGCATCTTAAAAGTTGGCACATCCCAGTTATGTGGTTGAACCTGATTAATATAAAGGTTTATCCTAAATGAGTCTTGGCCCAGTGAATCCCATCCCCATGACCACTCATACTCTGGGTGGCCTGCTTTGTATATCCACTCATCAAAAAACCAGTCAAGTTCTATCCCTGCTTGGGTTTCGGCAACTGTTTGGAAATCAGCAGTTATAGCATTGCTATATTCGTATGTTTTATAGTAAGTACACAAAATATCAAAAAATGTACTATCTCCAACAATGTGCCTGAGCATATGTAGAACTGCAGCTCCTTTTTCATAAGTGGTTGCACTCCACAATCCACTTCCTGGTGGGTCGTAAATAGGGAATGGGTGGCCGAGTGGGCTATTTTCATAATTAAGGTAATAGTCCATTATGTCTATCATATAATCGTGATATGGAATACCACCTTCCCAGTAATCTGAATGCAATGCTTCGCAGTAAGTAGCAAACCCTTCATTTAGCCATACATCTTTAACACTACCCGGTGTTATTGAGCATCCCCACCATTGGTGTGCAGTCTCGTGTGCAATCAACCACTCATAGTTATGGTTTGGTGGTATGCTAATTGCTAAAAACACATTAGTCTGGTTCTCCATAGCCCATCCTAATGACGGCAGTTGGACGAGTCCGTATTTTTCGTGAAAAAATGGGTATCTCCCTTCTCCACAGGATCCTTCGGAAAATAAATCTGAGAAGAAAGTAAGTATATCTGACACATTTGAGAAAGCAATGAGTGCATCAGATGAGTCTGCCCGTCTTACAAAGTGTATTATAGGCATACTGCTATCACCGTATACAAAAGTATCGTTTAACACTACATAGTCTGATACTGCAAACACTATATACCAAGTAGGGATAGGGTAGTTTTCAACCCAGTGATATGTCACCTTTGTACTAACTGTATCAACATTCTCAAGATAACCATTTGCTACCACTTTATACCCTGCTGGCACAGTGACTGATAGTTCGGATGTCGCTTTATCATGGAATTCATCCTTGCATGGAAACCAGTACCTTGCCCCTATAGGGTAGTTAGTCCAACTCCATGGAATACTCATAACATAAGCAATGCCACTTTGATAGTATATTCCATCAGTTGGTCGTCCACTGTAACTCACACCTATCCTAAATATATCACCATCTGGTATGGTTCCTGCTAAGTCTACTGATAAAATTTGGTCCGGTCCTGTCCCAACTTGCTCATAATCAGCTATACTTCCATTAGCGAGAACCGAATCAATTGTAAGTCCTACAAAGTTAAAGTTAGCTCTTGACAGAGTATCTGTTTTACTTTTAGCTGTAATTTCTGTCCATGCATGTAGGATTAAGTTACCTGGAAAATCAAGTTCAATATTGATATTATAGTGTAACACATCGTATGGGTATGTGCTATCAAACCTAATTGGTGTGGAGATTGGGCATGATGGTTTATGTAAGATAGCTCTGTCAAGTAGTTCAGGATGCTTCACTTTGAGATTCTTCGCTTCGCTCAGAATGACAAGTGTAGGAAGTACGATTAAAAAGAGACTCATATGATGACTTTACAAGCTTTCCTCATAATTTTACCAATTCCTTTTTTTTAATCCAACTCATTTTTTCTCTTCTTTTTCAATAAGACCTTTCAACCTGTTTTTCAATGCAGGAATATCCTTTTTAACTGTATCCCAGACCGCATCTATGTCTACACCAAAATAATTATGTATCAACTTGTCTCTCATCCCTGCCATTTTCTTCCAAGGTATATCAGGATATTTTTCTTTGAATCTTGGCATTAACCTTTTAGTAGCCTCTCCTATTATTTCAATCTCTCTTATAATGCCGGCTTGGATCAGCTTGTTATTCACAAAATTCTTGTATTTCACATCTCCAATATATTCTTCAATCCGGTGTATGGCATCCAAAATATGTCTTAAGTATACAAGGTTATCTTTCTTCATCCGTAAATCACTATCATTTCTTTTTTAATTCTGTCGATTAGATATGGACTTATGGATTTCTCAGTTAGCAAATCTATCTTTATATTTAATGCTTCAGCTAATTCTTGTTCTATCCCCACAATATCAAGAAGGCTTTTTCTTTCTGCAAATTCTACAATAACATCTATATCACTCACTGGCTTTTCTTCCCCTCTAACATAAGAACCAAAAACAGCTACCTTTTTAGCCCCCTGTTTTTTAAGTAGCTGAGCAATCTTTTTAAAAATCTCTTCTCTATTCATTTAACTTAAAATAACCAACCTATTTCGTTTACCTCGTTAGACAGTGAGTATCTAACAAGGTTTATGTTTCAAAACTTTAATGGTCTTCATCATAGAAGTCAAGAAATTAAATTTACATAAGGAGCTATCAAACCTAACAGGCGTAGGTATCAAACAGGATGGTTTATGAAAAATATTCCTGTCAGGTAGCTTAGGATGTTTCACAGAGTTTACCCTGAGCAAAAAGAGATTCTTCACTTTGTTCAGAATGACAAGCGAAGAGTTCAGCATAACAAGTGTAGGAAATATGATTAAGAAAAGGTTCACAATAGTAACCCAATTATATTACAAAGATTTTTACTTGTCAAAAGGTTTTTCAAACAGATAGGATACAGTTAAATTGATATGATTTGCTGCAATAATATAAGCACCTTTCCCTAAAACATTCTCTGCGCCTCTTACCTTTAATGAGTGAAATATTGCAAGGATTATCCGAGTGGCCAGACAAACTGTATAATAAAAAGCCGATTTATTATTTTGCTGTTTCATAAACCTTTTACCTCCTGAATAGCATAATGCCAATAGGAACGGTTCTCTTTTTACACCATTTCATCTTGATTTTTAGCTATTATCTTTTCCTGTCTGTCGGTAGACAGGTCTGCCATTTTCTTTATATATAACTCTTTTCACAATTTTTTCAAGAACTGTCCCCTTGCTTCTATAAGAATATTCCAAATAGTTCTTTTCCTATCTTTATTTCTGGTATTGCTTTGAGTCTGAGCTTAAAATCATACCTCCACCGTTCGCCGTATCTGTCGAAATTGAATACCATATCCCAGCAATGTAAATCGCGGTATAGAGAGAAGCTTTCGTCTATTATTTTACCTTCTTTGGGCGCGATAAATCGTGCCCCTACATTTTGTAAGGCGTATCTCCTTGATAGGCTAAATTTCCAGTTTTTAGTTAGGTTAATGTTAAGATTTCCCCACAAACTCTCATCTCGTTCATTTGCCCAGTTGTAGCTTACAGATATAGAAAAATTCTTCCTCTGTAGTCGTGAATTTATTGTAAGTCTATCAAATTTGAGCTTTTGAATCTCATCATAAGGTTTATAAATTCCATAAGCTTGTAAATCTAATAATGAAATAGGGGTTGAATAGACTGAAATATTAATAGGGTTAATCCTATTCTTATCAAAGTTCCAGTTGCTTTCCAGGTTTGCTTTTGCGAGTGGTATTTTCTTCTCACCAATCAATAATTGGAAGTCATTGGATACAGAGAATGAACAAGAGCGCTGTTTATCAATAATGGAATAAGCTATTGTAGGAGTCATAATATGCCTGAATTCTGGCTTAAAAATAGACCTACCATAAATGTTTGTTGAAATAGATACACTATGCTGCTTGTGATGTGGTTTTTGCATTGGTTCTGGTCTTTTAAATGTGTAAGTATGAGTAGTTGCAGGAGCTACAGATATATATCTAAATAACTTGAAAGGCAAAGAAATTGAAAATACATTATCTGATTGCTGTTTGTATCCTTCGTCACTACTTGAGGCATAGCTTCTTGAATTTGTAATCCCACCAGAGTATGAGAAATAACACCCAAATATTCTCTTTGGATTAAGTGAATAAGTAAGTCTAGGCAGTATTGTTTGCACATTTTCTTTTGTTAAATCTTTACGTTCTTGTGCTAAAAAGTTTATCCCTCCCAAGTCCCATGATTTAGTGAGTGAAAGATATGAAGTCATAATTTTATCAAGTTGAACAAGTCGCTCCTCTTCATAGTCTACTTTATACTGGGCGTCACTGATGAAGTTACCATTTGCCCTGAGATAAAAACGGCTCCCTATCTCTTGTGAGTGTGTTAAATCAAGTGACCATCTTCTATTTTTTTGCTGCTCAGCTATGTATGAAACGATAAAATCCCCTGCTCCCTGAGGTATCGTAATCCACCTCCCTTCAAGTAAAACTCTTTGACCCCTCTTTTCAAGATAGTTAAGTGTAAATGTAGCATCTGACCACTCATTTATTACCCAGTAATAAGCAACATCTTTTATATACCTACCATCAGCATCAGAGCGTCCAACCTTTGGGTAAAGGAAGCCAGACTGTCTCCCCTTTTTTATTGGAAACCACCAAAATGGGGCAACAAAAAGTGGTATCCCTTTAACACATAAAACGAGTGGCTTCGTGAATACCATATCATCAACATATACTTTTAGCTGTCTACCCCAAAAATAATAATGGGGTGGATTCAGGCTACAGGTAGTAAATTTACCATAGTCTATGTTAAGAGTGCGTGTGCCAACTTTTCGTATAATTTTGCCATTAAACCAGCCCTTTTGAATCTGTGTAGCGCCATCCTTGATAATACCTTCACCACTATTTAAGTCGTATTGCATTATCTTACCTGCTATTTCTTGGTCACCAACCCATAGGATAGGGTTACCTGTAGCAGTAACAATATTCTTATTTGATTCATATTTTATTGTATCTGCTTTAGCTCTAACATCAGTAGTCTTAAGTTCAGCCTGTCCGGTAAGCAAGATTACTCCTTCATTCCATTCATAGTGAAGTGTATCACCAGAGTAATATACTGTTCCAGCTGTGTCTTTAAGTTGTGGTTGAATCTCACCAAGAATGAATAGAATAAATAACATAATGCTGAATTCTAAATGCTAAATTCTAAATTGATGTGTGTAATTAAGCATTCATAATTAAGCACTCATAATTTCTATTAAAGCCTCCTTATTACCAGTTCAGCAATAAGTAAAAGGAGCGCAAATGTAAAGACCCACTTTTTAAGACTCATCCATTCCTTTTTCTTATCAATTTTAATCTCTTTATGTATAATTGAATCACTTATATTAACTGCAAACTTTAGGTCATACCTCTCATTAACCCCAGTAATCTCATAGATACCGGGGGCTTCTGGAGTAAAATACACATACATTCCACTTGGCTCAATTTCTGGTGTAAGCTCTTGTGACAGTATAGGACCGACACATTTGTACGATTTGAATTTGTCTACTTTAAACTTAACCAACTCACCAACTTCAAAGTTACACGCTTCTATAGGCTTACCTGCAACATAGTAAGCTATTTGATGCATAACTGGGACAAATAATGGTGATAGGACAAATTCACCTGCAGAATTATTTAATGGGAAAGCTAATCTTAACATACCCGGTTTAGGTTCAATTATTGCAGGAGTGCCATCAGAAAAGCTTGCAATAACATTACCTTCCTTTTTTATAATCTCTCTAGCAGTAAACTTAATTTGCTTAAGTTCGGGTATAAATTTGAACCCTGAAAATATTGGATGCCTTTCTGAAATCCAGTCTAAAGTTAAGAATCCTTCTACTTTAGGTGCACTTGCTGGGCAAAAGATTGTAGGGGTTTGATTAATCAAACCCCTACAAATGTATAGTGGATGAGTCCCAATAAAAACTATCATATTGTAGTTCTCTGGGCTTCTGATTTTTGGGCTCACTTTTACACTAATTCTTCTATCTTCTACCTCTTTTTGGGCAACCTCAACGGTTGGCCCTACATTTGGTGCGAGTGCGTTCTTGATAAAAAAAGCCTCTTCGTAATTGGCGACAACGAGTACTTTCAATTTAGGCAGTTGCGGGTGTACAAAATATCTAATATTATCAATCTTTAGTGCATCGTTCTCAATCCATACTGAGCATTCAGATACAGGCTTATGTAGTGGAAATACAGCTGTAGCAGTTGAATAAGGTGGTATAGAGACCCTTGTTTCAAAAGTTTGAGCGTTTAAAGATAAGTTGACAATTCTATCTCTTTCATTTTTTGTGTGGTTTGATATAAAAGCAAGTAAGCTTGGTGGAGTGTAAGATAAAGAATCAACAGAAAAGTTTTCATCTTTTCCGTTAAGTTCTATTATCTCTATTCCAGTAATATGTGGCAACTTCCCTGCCTTTGTAATCACGTAATCCACTTCTTGTGTATGGATAGAAAATTTCTGATACCTGCACTTATATGGATACGAATCACCAGATGCAAGTATTACTTTACAGCCTTTGGCTTTAAGTCTCTTTGCTATATTTTCTCCTATTTCAAACAGTGTACGGCTATCAGCTTTTGTAAGCATATCATATGAGTTATCAAGAATAACAATCTGTTGTCTCTTTAAAACTGATAGATTTGCAAATCCAAAGACAATAAAAAGCAGACATAGAGTTCGTAAAATAAGCAGTATTATATCTTTAAGTCGCCTAAAAGCCTTCTCTCCTGTTTCAGCCCGTTTAAGTAATGTAATACTTGGGAACTCAATCCTTTTCATCCTTCTTTTATGCCATAGGTGGATGATGAATGGGATAGGTAAAGAGAGAAGTCCAAAAAGTATGAGTGGGTTTAAGAATGTCATCTTGTGGTAACACCTCTTGAGATTATGTTTCTATTTCTGCGTCTTGCAAGATAAAAAGCGAGTGCTTTTTCTAAAGATTCTGATGTCCGTAGCATAAGGTAATCAATATTATTTGAATAAAAGCCATGCTTATAAGTATTTATGAGTTTTTCCATTTCACGCTTGTAAGAAAATCTAATACTTTCGTCTGCTGGCAGTTCATCCTGTGTCTCTAGGTCTTTAAATATCAATGATTCTTTAAATGGTAAATTAAGTTCAGCTGGGTCAAGTATATGGAATACAAGTACTTCATTTTTTCTGTGTCTAAACTTTTTAAGTGCATCAATAACTTCGTCCTCGGGTGCGAGCAGGTCTGATAAGAATATTATAAGCCCCCTTTTCTTAATCTTAACTGCTATCTGTGATAGAGTAGCCATTATTTTAGTCTTTTTAGACGGTTTTGTCTCTTCTAAAAGCTGTATAATATGCGAAAGTTGTATTTTAGTAGACGATGGTGCCAAGTAGTGCTCAATTTCCTCATTAAAGATAGTAAATGAGACTGCATCTTTTTGATGTATGAGTAACCAAGCAAGCGATGCAGATATATAAGCACCGTATTCAAATTTTGATACTCCATTTGACGAATATGCCATAGAATTACTTGCATCAAGTATAATGTAGGCTTTAAGGTTAGTCTCTTCCTCAAACTGCTTAGTATAAAATCTCTCCCTCCTTGCATATGCTTTCCAGTCTATTCTTCGTAGCTCATCTCCCGGCTGATACGGTCTATGGTCAGTGAACTCAACTGAAAACCCATGATAAGGGCTACGATGTATTCCAACAAGGAAGCCTTCAACAACAAGCTTTGCCCTAAGCTCCATTGACTTTATCCTTGATAGCACTTTAGGGTCGAGCCACTTCTGCATAGTTTAATTATACTTCTATTCCTTTAGGTGTCAAGTTTTAACCAGGAGAATTAGCTAGATGCATTAAAAACTTGCTTTATTGAATAATTCACTTTACAAAACTTGCAACACCTTGATTGACACCGATTTATGAG
>JASEGA010000042.1 GCA_030018315.1 bacterium
TAAAAGAGAGTTAGTAGCGGTGTAATTCTGTGGGATTTAGCAGAAATAGGAAGTGCAAACTTAATTATTCAACAAAGCAACTTTTTTTAAAAAAAATTTAGTGAGTGAAATGTCTACGATGTGTAAATATCATTGCAATACGATACTCATCGCATGCATTTATTACTTCATTATCCCTAATAGAGCCACCCGGTTGTATTATACATTTTATACCTGCCTTATGTGCAAGGTCTATTGAGTCCCTAAATGGGAAGAAGCCATCTGATGCTAACGCAGTCTCTTCAGAGCTCAGGTTAAATCTTTTCATATTTGAGAGCGCAATCTCAAGTGCACCTATCCTATTTGGTTGACCTGCCCCTATACCTACAGTACGGTCTTGTGTTGCAATACATATAGCATTTGATTTTATAAAACGCACCACCTTAAATGCAAATTTAGATGCACTTAATTCGGCTGGCGTTGGCTCCCTTTTTGTGACAACTTCCCAATCAGCCTCATTATCTGGTAATACATCATTATCCTGTAATAGGAGACCACCCTCTATCCACCTAAGTGATTTTTGTGAAAGTTTACCATTAAGTGGTAGTTGCAGAACCCTCATATTCTTTTTCTTTTTTACTATTTCTTTAGCTTCATCTGTATATGATGGTGCAATCATGGCTTCAATAAATGTATTCGTAATCTCATTAGCAAGCTCAGCTGTGACTTCACGATTCACTCCCACTATTCCACCAAAACTTGATACCGGGTCAGTAGCATATGCCTTTTTGTATGCATCAAGCACACCTTCACTTATCCCTACACCACACGGGTTTGCATGTTTTAGTATACAAGCACAAGGAGATGGGAAGCTCTTTATAATTAATAATGCAGTGTTTAAATCGTAAATATTGTTAAAAGATAGTTCCTTACCTTGTATTTGTCTTGCATTAACTACTGAAATTAGGCTGTTTGGGTCTGGAGACCCAAACCCACCCGTTTTATAAAGAGAGGCAGTCTGGTGTGGATTTTCGCCATACCTTAAATCAGTTACCTTTTCATAAGTCAAATTTATTCCTGTATCTCCAATAAATGATGCTACTTGTGAGTCAAATACAGATGTCAACCTAAATACTTTTTTAGCAAATTCAAGTCTTGTATTCTCAGATATTTCACCGTTAGCTTTAAGTTCTGCAATTACTCTATTATATTGATTTGGATTAGTTACAGCAGTTACCCACTTGTAATTCTTGGCAGCTGCCCTCAGGAGGCTAACGCCACCGATATCAATGTTTTCAATTCCTGGGGCAGTCTCAAATGGGTATAGGTTGCAAATGACTATATCTATAGGTGGGATGCTAAGCTCTTTGAGCTCGTTAAGATGTGTTTTATTACTTCTATCAGCAAGAATGCCACCAAGTATCTTCGGATGCATAGTCTTTACTCTACCAGATAGAATTTCAGGTGTCCCAGTAATCTCTGCAACACTTATTGATTCTATTCCACCCTCTTTCAATATTTTTTGTGTCCCTAAACTTGCAATAATTTTGAATCCAAGTGTATTCAGTTCTCTTGCAAATTCTAATAGTCTACTCTTATCTGATACACTAATAAGTGCGTATCTCACTTTTTTTGGGCGAGGAGGGATTTGAACCCTCACCCCCGTTGTTATCGGAGAGGGGATTTTAAGTCCCCAGTGTCTACCATTCCACCACTCGCCCTTGACCGTTAAGTTACCATAAGATAAGTTTAAAGTCAAGTTTTAAAATTCTTAACTTATTTTAACAGTATAAAAATTTTATTTGACAAATGTGTTAAATTAATATATTTTAATTATAGGAGGTTATATGGAGAAGGAGAAGATTATAAAGAAATTTGCTATTCATCCTAAAGATACAGGCTCGCCAGAAGTACAGGTCGCTCTGATTAGCAATCGGATAGATAATTTAAGCAACCATCTAAAAGTCCATAAGAAGGACAAACACTCAAGGAGAGGGCTTATTATGATGGTAAGTCAAAGAAGGAAATTACTTAAGTACTTGTTAAGCAAGAGCCCTGTGAGGTATCAGAAACTGGTAGACGCGCTCAAAATAAGGGGTTAGATGGAACTCACAATAGGAAGTAAAGCTCTCTCTGTTGAGACAGATAAATTAGCAGCTGCTGCCGATGGTTCTTGTATTATTAGATATGGTGACACAATTGTACTTGTCACAGTTTGTAGAGATACAAGAGAGCCTAAAGTCTATTCCGATTTTATCCCATTAACCTGTGATTATTTAGAACGCCGCTACGCTGCCGGTAGGATACCGGGTGGCTTTTTTAAAAGAGAAGGAAGGCCAACAGAAAAAGAAGTGCTCACCTCAAGGCTTATAGACCGTCCGATAAGACCATTACTTCCTAAAGAATTGAGAACCCCTGTCCAGATAATTGGGACAGTCCTTTCAGCAGACCAAGAAAATGATGGTGACATATTATCTATGATTGGTGCCTCAGTTGCATTAAGATTATCAAGTATCCCATTCCCAGACCCTATAGGAGTTGTGAGGATAGGGTTAATTGGAGATAATTTTATAGTAAATCCGACAATACCAGAACTTGAGAACTCTGACCTCAACCTTATAGGAGCAGGGACAGCAGATGGGATAACTATGATAGAGGCAGGGTGCCGTGAACTCTATGAGGATACTATCATCAAGGCACTTGAAATTGCACTCCCTGAACTCAATAAAATTATAGAATTACAAAATGAAATAAAAGAAGTAACTAAAAATTTTATCATTGATGTAGACAGAGATAAGGAAAGACAAACTGAATTAAGAAATTTAATTCGTGACAAATGGGCTGCAAAGATTGAGGGTGCACTTAAAATTAGAGAAAGGGCTATGAGACGTGAAAAGCTACGCGAAATTTTGGCTACAATAATTTCAGAGCTTAAAGAAAATTACGATGAGCATGAGCTTATAGAGGAATTTGAGAGAGTACAAAATGATTATCTTAGAGGTCAAATTATACAAAATAAACTTCGTATTGATGGACGCAGTCCACTTGATTTGAGGCCTATCTCATGTGAAGTTGGTCTTCTTCCGAGGGCTCATGGGTCAGCTTTGTTTACAAGGGGGGAGACTCAATCACTTTGTGCTATCACTCTTGGGACTGTTATGGATGAGCAAAAGATAGACGAGCTTATAGGTGAGTCATACAAAAGTTTTATGGTCCACTATAATTTTCCGCCCTTCTCTGTTGGCGAAGTTGAGAGGCTGAAACCTCCAGGCAGGCGTGAAATAGGACATGGAGCACTTGCAGAGAGGGCACTTGAGCCTGTAATTCCATCAGCTGAGGATTTTCCTTACACTATTAGAATTGTGTCTGATATACTATCTTCTAATGGCTCATCCTCAATGGCGACTGTTTGTGGTAGCTCACTCGCCCTTATGGATGCTGGAATTCCAATAAAAGAGCATGTTGCAGGTGTAGCACTTGGACTTGTAGAAGATGTAATACTTGTGGATATATCTGGAGAAGAGGACCACTTTGGAGATATGGACTTAAAAGTTGCCGGCACTCGCAAAGGGATAACTGCAATACAACTTGATGTCAAAACCAAAGGACTTAAACTTGATACCATTAAGGAAGCATTAAAAATTGGAAAAGAGGCTAGATTTTCTATACTTGATAAAATGGGTTCTACAATTCCTAAGCCTAAGAAAGAAGTTTCTGTATATGCACCTAAACTGAGTGCTATTTGGATACCTAAAGAGAAGATAGGCCGGGTAATAGGACCTGGTGGCAAGATTATAAGAGAGATAATAGAGAAGACAGGTGCTAAAATAGACATATCAGATGATGGCAAAGTTTCAATAGCTTCAGATTCATGGCAAACAACACAAACTGCTCAAAAAATAATTGAAGGCATAGTTGAGGATATTGAAGTTGGCAGGTCTTACATTGGCAAAGTTAAGCAGATATTACCTTTTGGTGTAATAGTAGAACTCTTTCCCGGTAAAGAAGGGATGATTCACATTTCACAGCTCGCCAACTATAGGGTAAAGAGAACTGAAGACGAGGTAAAAGTAGGTGAAGAGGTTCCGTGTAAAGTGATAGGTATTGATGAGCAAGGCAAGATACAGCTATCAAGGAAAGCTTTACTCCACTAAAATGTAGAAGAATGGGAATTATTAAGAAAAGACTACTGGTTTCTGGCAGTATAGGAAAAAGAGAGAGCGAAGTTTTATTTGATACTGGAGCTTCAGCCTGTTTTGTGAGGGAAGATATAGCAAAAGGAATTACACAAATCCTTCCACTTTCTAACCCACTAACTTTTTTACTTGGCAACGGAACTGTTCTAAAGGCAAAGCTTACAACCACTTTACAGGTTAATATAAAAGGGCATCCCCTTGCTCATATGTTTCTGGTAGTTCAAAAGTTACCATATGAAGTGATTATAGGGACTGATTTCCTCCAGAGATGGAAGATAAAGCTTGACCCAGCTACAGAAGAATTTATCATTGACGAGAAAGCACTTGAAATAGTGCTTGTATCTCTTTCGTCATTGTGAGTGACACGCCTTGCCGTCAGGCAGGCAGCGAAGCAATCTCCTACAGAATGTAAAGAATAATAAAGTGGAGGAGTTATGTCAAGAGCTTTAGCGGAAATAGAAATAAGAGGTAAAAAACTAAATGCTATCTTAGATACAGGTTCATGAGGTCATATATTAAAAAAGAATGGGTAAAAGAGTTTCAAAAAGCACCAGTTGAGTCATTTAAGGTGAGACTTGGGGGCGAGAGATTAAGTTTTAAAGAAGTAAAAATTGTAACTGGCTTTGTTAAAGATACAAGTGAAAGGAGATATTGTTTTGCTGAGCGTTTTTTTGAAGTTAACAATTTGGGTGAAGAAAACGGTAAGGAAATAGATGTATTGCTTGGTTCAGTAATTCTTGAAGATTGGGGTGCAGATATAGATGAGAGCGTGAGTCCACCTCAAGTTGATTTTTGCAAGCTTAGAAAAGGAGAACTAGTAGAGCTGTAAGTTGGCATTTGAAAATAATAATAGGGAGAATAGGGGACGGACTACTAATTATTTTGTTAGAGCATTTGATATTGCTTATTATTGAGTTTGTTGTAGTGAAGTAAACCAAGTGCATACATTCTTCCACTCACACTTACTACAAATTGAGATAATATCTATTTTATTAGGGATTCTGTTAACTAAGTTATTAATATCTTTTGCTTTAATTTTATCACCAGGTTTCAGAGATAGCAGGCTCAAAGTTTGTAAATCCCGCTCCTTTGTAAAGGGGCGGGATAAATCCATATCTCTGACATTCTTTGCAGAATCTGCATCTTTTGAGCATATATTATTTACATTATGTGGACACGGGATACATATATCGTCACAATCATCAGTTACCTCTATTAATAACTCAGGTGTTGAGTTTATACTTCTAACGATTTTATTCATATTAGCAACAAATTTTGGGCTGTATCCATAGCCTTGAAACCCCTGTATACATAATAGATGATGTCCTCTAATCCGTATCATTGATGTAAACTGATTACATATCTGTCTAAATCAATGATTAGTATTTTCTGTCTGAGTATCTTAGTTTATCTACTTCTCCATTATACGATGCTTTTGGTAGAATTGAAGCGCTAATACCTGCAGATATGCCCGCTTTTAGCAAGTCGCCAATAATAAACGGGACTACTCCCTTCACAATTGTATCCAATAAGCCCGTGCCTATACTAAATGCGAGATAAGGAAGACCAAAAATGTAGATGATACCTACACCTATCATCATAAGTCCTAATTGTGACACAAAACTGCGTGCCCTTATGTATCTATCAGTGTATCTACCAATCACAAAAGCTGCAACAATGAAGCCCAAAATGTAACCACAACTTGGCTGACTAAAAATAGCTAAGCCACCAACTTTACCCGCAAACCAAGGTATACCTGCTATCCCTAATCCAAGATACATTGCCTGACTCATTGCCCCATATGTGGCACCACACAATACTCCACTTAAAAGGACACCTAAAACCTGGCCAGTAAAAGGGACGGGTGTAAACGGTAAATAAATATAAATCTGTGCCAACAACCCTGTGACGCATGCCATACTGAAAGCCAAAATTAACTTTTTTGCAATTGTTAACTCATAGCGCCATTTGAAAAATAAATACCTCGCCTGTAGGTATTTATCAACTATTGCTATTACATTCATTGCTCCCCCCTTTACGACTTAAAGAAGTCTAATATTTTTATAAGAGTAGACTTAAGCTCTGGTCTCGGTACTACCATATCGAGTAATCCATGTTCAAGCAAGAATTCAGACTTCTGAAATCCTTGTGGCAGCTCCTGTTTTATTGTTTGCTCAATCACCCTAGGACCTGCAAACCCAAGGAGTGCTTTTGGCTCAGCTATTACTATATCGCCTAATGAAGCGTAAGAAGCCATAACACCGGCAGTTGTTGGATTTGTCAATATACTAATAAATGGGATTTTCTGTTCTGATAACTCAGCGAGTGTGCCTGCTGTTTTTGCCATCTGCATAAGGGATAAAATCCCTTCCTGCATCCTTGCCCCACCAGAGGCACTCACAATTATAAGTGGAATTTTCTTATCCATTGCAAGTTTAATTAGACGCTTAACTTTCTCACCCACAACCGAGCCCATTGAACCACCCCTAAACCCAAAATCCATCACCCCAATAGCTACATTATGGAGACCAATTTTAGCTTCACCTACAATAATTGCTTCTTTAAGTCCAGTACGCTTAGAATCAGACTCAAGTTTCTCAAGGTAGTCATCAAATCCTAATGGATTAGCAGGTCCTATTGAGACTTCAACCTCAATAAACTCATCTGTTAATATTTCAATGTACTTTTTAGCAGATATCTTAAAATGATAGCCACAGTTCTCACACACCCATAAGTGTTTTTCAATCTCTTTCCGATAAAGTATTTCACCACAACCCTCACACTTAAGCCATAGACCGTCAGGTACCTCTCGTTTTACAGTAGGTTTAAGTCCCTTTTTGCCTTTAAACCACATATTTAATCTAAAACTTACAAGAAATAACACATACTGTCAAGAAAAAATCTTGACAAACCCCATAATTTAGTGCAATATTTTTAAGGGAACTAATTGCAATTTTTGATTCTGGTTTTACATAGGATTTTGATATAGTAAAAAAGAGGAAAAGGTGAGAGGGTGATATGAGTTTATTTATTCAAACAATCTCTACCGCAATCTTTACTATAATAGGTGCTTTTCTCTTTGTTGTACTTACAAGGTTGCTTAGACAGAACGGTAGAGCCATAAATGACTTAGGTAACAAGCTTAGTGAACTCATAAAAACGGAGAGCCAAAACACAAGGCAGCTAATGCAGGAAATAGACAAAAGGCATACAGAGATTTTTTCAAAGCTGCTTAGCAAATAGGAAAAAGGGATAGGCTACTCCTACATATAATTTTTGCTTTTAAGGAAGGAGGGTATATGAAAGTTGCAATCGGGGCTGACCATAGAGGAGTAGAGCTAAAGAGTAAAATAAAAGAATTCTTAGAAGTAGAAAAAATAGAGGTTGAAGACTTTGGGACTCAGACCAAGAAAGCGTGCGACTATCCGGATTTTGGATTTATGGTTGCTGAAAGAGTAGCAAAGGGTGATTTTGACTATGGTGTCCTTATATGTAACACTGGACTTGGCATGTCAATTACTGCTAACAAAGTAAAAGGTATAAGAGCAGCTCTTTGTATAAATGAGAAGCTGGCTGAGTATGCAAGACGCCATAATGATGCAAATATACTTGTCATTGGAGCTGAGTTTGTAGATGCTGAGCTTGCAAAAAAGGTTATAAAAACATGGATAGAAACACGATTTGAGGGTGAGCGCCATAATCGGAGGCTTGATAAAATAAAAGCGTTTGAGTCAAAATTTGTAGATAAGGAGCTGTGGGAACGGGAACTCAAACACTGGCAACAGGAGGCAAGAAAATGGCAATCAAGGGCATGGAGGAGGTAAATTAAAATATCAAAAATCAAATATTAAAATGCAAAATTAATTGGGAGGCCTTATGGGGCTTAAAGAAAGTGACCCATCTGTTTACAATGCAATAAATGGTGAATTGAACAGGGAGAGGAACAATTTAGAACTTATAGCATCAGAGAATTTTCCATCTAAGGCTGTACTTGAGGCTCAAGGTTCTGTACTCCAAAATAAGTATGCCGAAGGCTACCCTCATAAGCGATACTATGGGGGATGTGAGTTTATGGATGTAGTTGAAGAGCTTGCAATTGAGAGGGCAAAGAAGATTTTTGGTGCCGAGCATGTGAATGTACAGCCACTCTCAGGTGTACCTGCAAATATGGCAGCATACTTTACACTTGCAAACTTTGGTGATACAATAGCCGGACTTGCACTCGCACACGGTGGCCACTTATCACATGGACATGAGATAAGTTTCTCTGGTAGGTGGTTTAGAGTTATACATTACCAGGTTGACCCAAAAACCGAGCTGATAGATTACGCAGCTTTAATGAAGCTTGCTAAAGAAGAGCAGCCAAAGATTATTGTCTCAGGTGCATCAGCATACCCAAGAACTATTCACTTTGATAAATTTAAAGAAATTTGTGATGAAGTAGGTGCATACCATATGGCAGATATAGCTCACATTGCAGGTCTTGTAGCTGCTGGGTTGCATCCATCACCTATTCCATATGCAGATATAGTGACTACTACAACTCATAAAACACTGAGGGGACCGAGGTCGGCTATAATTATGTGTAAAGAGAGATGGGCAAAGGATGTAGACAGATGGGTATTCCCAGGAATCCATGGTGGTCCCCATATGCATACAGTTGCAGCTAAGGCAGTGTGCTTTGGAGAAGCCTTAAGACCTGAATTTAAGGAGTACCAGCGCCAAATCTTACTTAATGCAAAAGCAATTGAAAATGAGTTAAAACGCTACGGCTATAGACTTGTGGCTGATGGAACAGATACTCACCTTTTACTTGTTGACCTCAGAAATAAAGGGATAACTGGTAAAGATGCTGAAGAGGTTCTTGGTCGTGCAAGTATAACTGTAAATCGTAACACAATTCCATACGATACACAAAAGCCATTTATTGCTTCAGGTATAAGGATAGGGACACCAGCAGTTACAACAAGAGGGATGAAGGAGCCTGAAATGAAGCGTATATGTGAGCTAATCAATACTGTATTAAGCCACCCTGGAGATGATAAGATACTTAAGAAAGTTAGAGGTGAGGTAGATGAACTTTGTAAGTTTTTTCCGCTTTACTAAAAATGGTTAAACATCGGCCTCCTTGGGATGATTATTTTATGCAGATAGCAAGACTTGTAGCTTCAAGGTCTACCTGTTTAAGAAGGAAAGTAGGTGCAGTTATTGTCAAAGACAAAAGGATTCTATCCACCGGCTATAACGGTGCACCATCAGGTATACCTCATTGTGCTGAAATTGGCTGCCTACGCAAAAAACTAAATATCCCAAGTGGTGAGCGCCACGAACTTTGTAGGGGACTACATGCGGAGCAAAATGCAATAATACAGGCAGCTAAACTTGGTGTAAACATTGATGGTGCCACTATTTATCTTACAAACCATCCTTGCTTTATATGCAGTAAACAAATCATAAATGCAGGAATCAAAAAGATTGTTTATAAGGAGGGATACGAAGACTCGTGGGCAAGAGATATTTTAAAAGAAGCAAGTGTGAAAGTAACAAAATTTAGTCCCCATAAAACATTGTAGTATATTCTATGAATAAAATAATTAGTGAAAAATACAAGCTCTATAATTAAAATGTTTTAAGAATAAGGAATTAAGGCTATTTAGAAATGGGTAGTTTTTTGGGAAAGATAATTTGAAGAGTAGTTA
>JASEGA010000043.1 GCA_030018315.1 bacterium
TTAAGTCTTATGTCTATAGTCGTTCTTCTACTGAATGGATTAGGATATACATCCAGTCGGAGGTTGGAATTTGGGATTTGGGATTTGTCCTCTTCTATTCCTGTTAGAGTCCCTTTAGCAAAGTAAATGTTAAATGTAAAGATTGGAAAATTACGTGAGTCACTCCAGACTGCATAGACATTCTGGGCTACATCAACTGCTAATGTTGGGAAATACTGGTTTCCGCATAAGCCATCATCATCAATAACACATATATTCTTACTAAATGAGGTGCCACCATCATCACTATACGCAAAATAGGGACGCATCAATCGCTGCGTCTCAGTGTACTCACGCCTATCTTCCCATATACAATATGGGTTACCATATAAATCAACAGTTATATTAGGAGTCGAGTTAAGCCACGCTGAAAGAGGTGGCTCAGTGACGCATAAATTTGTGCCAAATGAAGAACCACCATCTGTACTCTTTGCATAGTATATGTCAGCACTCTGTAGATCAGGTGTATTACGAAGGTCAGTCCACACTATATGGATAACATCATTATTATCTACTGCTAAACCTAAAAAAGTACGGAGTAAATAATCGCTATCGTTTACCTGTACATCGGTCCCAAATGTTACACCAGCATCAGTGCTTTTGTCAAAATATATACAATCAAATGATGCATTCCAGGCAACAAATACATTGTTGCCATGAGCATCAATGCTGGGAGCCCATGATCCTATACCGTCAAAGGAATCGTTAATTTTTATGTCATTTCCAAAAGTCTCACCACCATCTACACTCCTGTCAAAATAAATATCAGGATAATGAGACGAGTTTCGCATATCAGCCCATACTAAATAAACATTTCCACCACTCACTGCTATACCTACAGGGCTACCATCATGACAGCAGGTGTCGGTTACACATAATTCAGTACTAAAATTTAACCCACCATCAGTACTCTTTGCAAAATATACATTAAACTGACAAGGTGCGCCCATATACCTGCTCCAAGCTACATAAATTATGCCAAAAGAGTCTACTCTTATTGAAGGGGAAAGTTGGCTATATTTACTATAATGATTCACTTTAACATTTGGCAAAAATGTCTCACCACCATCTACACTTTTGGCAAAATATATGTCACCCCAACGTTCGCTGGGATAGTCGCGACAGTCTGACCACACAATATAGATTGTATCACCCAATACTGCAATAGCATGACCGGCAGGTGTTGTCTCATGGTTTACTACACTACCAAAGTCATCATTCACACGGATATTGGGACCAAAAATGTAGTCACCAGCAGTATTCGTAGTCCTTTGTGTTGACAAGTACTCTGCCTGTACATAAGCTGAATAGAGGGCATATGGACTCACAATATACTTCCCAGAAGACAGCCCCTGTTCTATTATAAATGTGCCAGCATACTCTATATCTATATTTGTAAGAATAACTAAAATAAAAAATGATTTAAACATATTGATTTCTATTTTATCACCACTCACCTCCTTTGTCAAGTGAGGCTGTTTAGCATTCGTAATCCCTTGCAAATAAAGAGACTACAGATGCTAAAATTTTTAAATCACCTCCCACTTTTTGCTTGCCTCCTCTCTTTTCTGTGGTATAATCCCAGTAGAAAGGAGGTGAAATGAAATTTAAAACAAATAACCAACTCTCTTTTGCCCTGCTCCAAACCATTCAAAAGCTTAAATCCAGCGACACATTGAAAATTGTGTTTGACTCCATAGACTGGTCTTTTATCCCGCTCACAAGTCAAGATGGAAAGACGAAACTTTCTATCGCATTATGCGAATTCTTATAGCTCAGCTTGTTACAATATCCCAGCTACTGGCTCAGATTTAATTACAATGGGTGATAGCTTTATCTGCCCTGCTACTTATTTGAGACTCAGAAAAGATGGTACAGAGCCAAAGAGGAGCAAACGCTAGAAACTTCTTTGTACACATAAAAATTGTCCATTCGCTAATAAGTGCAAACCTCTTAAGGGACATGGAAGAACATTCTATATTTATCCAACTCATGGAGAAAGACAATGTGGTGATATTCCACGAGATTCTAAGGAGTGGAAACTCTTTTATAATCTCAGGACAAGTGTAGAGAGATGTTTTTCAGAACTCAATGGTCAGCATTTACTTGAAGATCCAAAGGTACGAGGAATTGTAGGAATATCAATTCATACATTTTTAAGCATAATAGCACTAATTATCAAACGAATCAAGGACTTCATTTTCAAAAGTAAATTACGAATAGGGCTCTCAATGGCTTAAGTAAAGTGAACGACAATTACGGAAGTTTGGTTCAGATAGGAGTACATACTTTTACTCAATCCAGCACATAATTTATGTGCTGTGTAGTTCTTTCACATATTTGAATTTCAAAGAGCGAAGTTTTTATCCACTTGAAGTGGATTTAAAATTTCACCTCACAGAACTTTTACCAGAAAAACTGCTTATTTCTAAACACCCTCATTACTATAACTATTTCATCAATACTATCTTCTTAGTTATTACTTTATCATCAGCCTCAAGTCGTAAGAAGTATACACCACCAGATATTCCATCAGCATCTCCGAAGGATCCTGCAGATAAGTTAATAGAATAATAATCGGCTTTCTCAGACCCATCAACAAGCGTCTTCACCAATCTGCCTGAAATATCGTAAACCTTAAGAGATACTTTGGCTTCAGTCGGTAACTGGTAACTGATAACTGTAGATATGCTAAATGGATTAGGATAAACTTCAAGTTTTGGGATTTGAGGTTTGAGATTTGAGCTTTGATTCTCCTCTGTCCCTATAGATGGCATAGTATTCAAATATACTCTGTCTGGTGCATTATACACTCCAACCACTAAATCAAGCCTTTTAGAATATTGATAATAAACATACACTTTAGCACCAGGTGGTATTGGGCCATCAGTGTGAGTCCACCATAGCCAACCTGCTACTGGGTCAAAAATAAAATCCTCATAAGCGGGATGCATCAACACACCCTCTACTAACGAAGAGTCTACTGAATGCGCTGGATAATGCTTAAGATAAAATAGACGCATAGCTCCATCTCCTGTTAAAGTATCAATACAAGATACAACTCCATCCCTATTAATGTCACCCCAAGCTACACTCCAAAACCTTTGGCTTGACGTCTTTGCCCATCCCTGTGTCAGTATTCCATTACTATTCTCAAACACTTGGACTGCTCCCCCCTTTTTATCATTACTTGCAATTGCAAAATCTAAGCAGCCATTTGTATCTACATCACCCCAGCATCCGTTAGTCCATACATTACTATCGGCAATAGAAACCGTCTGCGAGTATCCATGCTTAATAGTATTACTACTATCCAGATGCAGCCAACCAATAAGGTTATCACAAATCAATAAGTCAACTCGATTGTTGCCATCGCAATGCGCAAAAGCTACTGCATTAGCATTTCCAATAGTTGCACTACTCCAGCTGGGCAGGTCCTCCAATGAAGCTCCGGTATTAAAGTGAATCATAGCCGGTGTAGGTGGAGTTTCCATACCCATAGCGACAGCTAAATCAAGCAACCCATCATCATTCGCATCCCCTATAGAACCACACATATTATGCCTATCAGTCGCAGCTTCCCAAGAAGGGGTAGTAGGTAAAGTAGTTCCAGTTCCATAATACACTTCATTCTTACCAGTAAACATCCCCCCGATAGAGGTAGCTACAAGGTCAACTTTGAAGTCACCATTTATATCAGCAAAACCTAACCACCACCTGAATTCATTTTGAGTAGAAGCCCACATTGGTGAAGTAGAGAGCAAACTTGTGCCACCAGTCTCTTTATAGTTATTTTTATACAACTTTATAGGACCGGTGCTGAGATTACTACCATGTGCAACAGCGAGGTCCCAGTCACCATCCCTATCTATATCAACCCATGTAATACCGTGGCCACCAAGAGCTTCATCTGACTGCCAGGATGGAGAAGATTCAAGTGTCCCATTTATATTTAAATATACTTGTGCCTTACTAGTAGCGACAGCGACTGCTAAGTCAAGATAACCATCCAGATTTACATCACCAAGTGCTATACTTTGAGTCGGTGAAGACAAACTTGACTCCCAATCAGGGTTATCAGGTAATGGTATACTTGCTATGCCCACTTGAGTTAGCGACCCAAGAAAAAGTAGCACAAAACACACAAAAACTATTCTATTAGACATATTCCCCCCTCCCTTATCCAGTGCTTACCTCATCAATATGATTTGATAAGTTACACTGGATTTACTTCTTTCTAATTTGCAAAAATACACTCCAGCCGGTAATAACTTACCAAAATCATCAATACCAGCCCAAGTAACAGCCGCAACCCCTGTCGGGATTAGCGGAAAGGATTTAACTAATCTACCAGTTAAATCGTAAATTTGCAAACTAAGATTCTTCGCTTCGCTCAGAACTAATCCCTGAACACTAATCACTGTTTTCCTATTAAACGGATTAGGTAAGATAGTCAATTTTGCATTTTGCATTTCAAATTTTACATTTTGCGTTTCCTCAACTCCTATATCAGGAGAATACTCCTCATTAACAGACTGAGCATGACCTTGTAAGCTCCATCCGCCAATAGCGTATATATTTTTACCTACTGCAACTACTGCTACATGCTGACGGCCTGTTGGCATAGGTGCCTTTGTGGACCAGGTGTCAGTTTCAGGGTTATACTCCTCGTTAGCAGTCTCAAAAGGGGTAGAATGAGAGAATCCACCTATAGCGTATACTTTACCCATTACTGTAGCTGCCCCTAAGTTGCCACGTGCAGTTGGCATATCTGCTTTAATAGACCATGTGTTGGTTTCAGGGTCGTACTCCTCGTTAGCTCTACTCATACTACTATAATCCCATCCCCCTACAGCGTATATCCTTGTTTCTGTTGCAACCACTGCTAAATACTGACGCGGAGTCGGTAAAGGTGTCTTTGTTGTCCAGGTATTAGTAGACGGGTCATACTCCTCATTAGCAGCAACAGGTGGATTGTTACCTGCCCATCCCCCTATAACGTATATTTTCTCTATAGCAGTTTTAGAGCGAAATGTAGCTGCACCTAATCCCCAACGGATGGTTGGCATATCTGCTTTTTTTATCCAGGTATTAGTCACTGGGTTGTATTCTTCATTCTCATTGTTCCAACACACACCCCAAGGCCCCGTTCCTCCTATAGCATAGATTTTGCCATTTGCGGTCGCTGCCGCAAGACCACGACGAGGAGTTGGCATACTTGCCTTCATAACCCAAGAGTCAGTTGACGGGTCGTACTCCTCATTAATACGAAAATATTGAAGCCCCACAGGATTACTTCCTCCTATAACATATACCTTGGACTCAAACACAGCTATACCCGGGCTATTCCTTCCAGTCGGCATATCAGCTTTTCTGATCCAGCTGTCAGCAAATACAGACACCTCAGACCCAATTATTCCAATAAATACAAGGACAGCTAATAATATTATATATATATTCTCATCTCTTCTGCTAATCATTCTTATCTTATCAAAAGTAACTGTCTGGTCAAGCTCTCATTGCCTACCTTTAACCTGCAAAGGCTATAGTACCACTGCCAGTCACACCAAGATTAGCTCCAAAAAGTACAGCACCACAAAGTGTTATCATTCCTGTAGAGTTATCTATTCCTTCACAGGGTAAGATAAAGAAAGTCTGGCCACCTTGCTTTAGTAAAGGTTGTTGACCTTACTCACATAGATTGAGTCTATAAATGTATCACCGACTGCTAGCGGCGGTCCTATTATAGTGTCAGGTAGTACTAGTAACTTTGTATAACTACGCATATCTACAGGATGAACTGAAACACTGTCACTGGCTAAATTGGACTCCAATACAAATGAGATAGATAACAAAATAACTGTATTACTTTGTTAAAACTTTGTCAAGTTTTTTGCCTTTTTTTAAAAAATTTATATGCCCTCCCTAAAATCCGTGCGGATCCGTATGGATAAGACTTTATCCACAGGATCCGTATGGACAAGCAACCAGAAAGATGTAAAATCTATTCCCAAGAATGAAGGGCATATGCATATAAATTTTTCACCAGAGCCTCTAAAGGATCTTAAAATCTATATCCGCAAGTTTGAACGCCATTTTTCAAAGCGTCTAAGGTCAACTTTTATGGCTTATATTACTTGTCTAGTGTAGAATTGTTATTGTCAAGTCATTGTGGGAAACCACGGATATGAATGAGGTATCTGTTATTGTGACTAATCATACCGGGCTTGAGGATAGAGAAATATTCGCAAGATACAAGAGGAGATGGGAGATAGAATGCGTATTTCGTGAACTCAAGGACAACTTTTATTTCGACCAGTATCAAGTGAGAAGTCTCACTGGTATAACGAGGCATTGGCATTTATGCTTTCTTGCATACACTTTCTTTGTTCAATACGAACAAAGACGCTAAACCGTAGGCTATATACGATAGGGGAATCTATTTATCTGTATCGGACTCTTCAATCCATTATCTCTTATATTTGGATTTCAAAGAACACAGAGGCTTATTACAAGATACTACAATTGAATAGCCTCTAATTTACATCTAATTTTAACAAAATACAGATAGTCATTACCTCCTATTAGCCATTGATTTCACAGACTTTTCTGTGTCAATCTGTGGCTTCATTTCACCATCACCATCTTTTTGGTGATAGCCAAATTATCAGTCTCAAGTCTTAAGAAATATATACCATCCGCTATTCCTTTAGCATTCCAGTTAATAGAATAGTGGCCAGCTTCTTTAGACTCATCAACCAGTGTCTTTACCAATTTGCCTGTAGTATTGTAAACATTGAGCAATACTTTGCTTTTAGCCGGCAGCTGATAACCCACATCTATCTCGGCTAAAGTGGAATGGCTGAATGGATTAGGATAGATTTCAAGTATTGAGTATTGAGTTTTAAGTTTTAAGTTTTGAGTTTCTTCAACTCCTAAATCAGGTGTATATTCCTCATTAACTGTAAGAGAAGTACTGATTGTCCCACCAATAGCATATATTTTATCATTCGCTACCCCTGCCCCTAAGTGCATACGTGCGGTCGGCATAGGGGTCTTTGTAGTCCATAAATCTTCCACCGGGTCGTACTCCTCATTAACATCAAGTGCATAATATCCACCAATTGCATATATTTTATCGCCAACTGATGCAGCTGCAAACGCTATACGAGGTGTCGGGATAGGTGCCTTTGTGGCCCACAAATCTTTTTCTGGGTCGTATTCCTCGTTAACAGCGAGAGGACTACCACCATTGGGCCAGCCACCAATAGCGTATATCTTATTAGCTACTGCAGCAGCTTTTAAATTACAGCGACCCGTTGGCATATTTGACTTTGTAGTCCATGAATTAGTGGATGGGTCATACTCCTCATTCTTATTGAGACCGGCACTCCCACCGATAGCATAAATTTTATCATTTACTGCTACTACCGCTAACTCAGAGCGTGCAGTTGGCATATCTGCTTTTTTAGTCCACGAATTAGTTACAGGGTCATACTCCTCGTTAGCATTAACAACGCCTGGTGGTAGCGACGCTTTATATCCACCAATAGCATATACCTTGCCATTCACTGAAGCTGCTCCAAGGTTATACCGGTCAGTTGGCATCACAGCCCTCCCTTTCCATGAATTAGTGGCTGGGTCGTACTCCTCGGTAACGGGAAGCGTAGCTTCGCCTTGTATCCCGCCAATAACGTATATCTTATTATTAACTGTAGCTACACCCATACAACTACGTGGAGTCAACATAGGTGCCTTTGTAGCCCAACTATCAGCAAATACCGGGTTTGATAACACAAACCAACTTGTATAGATAAGAAACAAAACAACAAATAAACTGCTTTTCATTTCTATCTCCTTTTTACCACACTCACATTTACTTGGATTCTAATACACACCATAAACCCATTCGAAAGCTATAGTATTATACAATCATAAACATCACCCCCTTAATCCCAATAAATTGGGACCAATATTGTAATTATCCGTGTCATCAACATAACGCACTTCATTGTTTTCTCTGGGCTAAAAATTTCTTTATAGCTAATGCTTTACGACAGAACTGTGGTGATTTATCTGTAAAGTCTCTTCCCTCTAATACAACTGTACCCAGACAACGAAAGCAGTATTTAGCTAACTCACAGCCCTCACAATCTGGGACCGGAGTATTTGCAAGCTTGCGCAACCTGTTTAATACTTCAGAATGATACCATAATTTACTGAATCCTTCTTTAAGCACATTTCCAGCCTTAAGTGGCATTATGATACAGGGATACAGGTCACCCTCAGGTGATATTCTGCAGGTATTTCGGCCAGCACCACATTCTATGACTTTCTTCCCCATAGTTATAGTAGAATTCAAATCATCCTCTTCAGGAGCAGTAAATAAATCTGGAGCAAGTGAAATAACATCTTCATCAGAAATTTGTAAACTTTCAGGGCATATTTTATTACAGGATGTTTGTACACCTAACGGTTTTTGGTCACGTTTTGGTAGGATTCTACTACCTATGTAGAAACTCGCCCCTAATTGAGTTGCAAGTTCCTTAACTCTGAGTACCTCATGTACATTATCTTTCATTACAGCCGTAGTTATAGATGTTGGAACTCTTCTTTCACGTAAATAGTGTATAGCATTAATTGATTTTTTGAAAGAGCCCTTTACACCAGTAACTTGGTCATGAATTTCTGGCACGGCACCATATATGCTTACTTGAACATAGTAAGGTGCAAGCTCTTTAATAGCATCAGCAATTTGGGGTGTTATATATATCCCATTTGTATTGAAGACGAACCCAAAATGTAGCTTTTTAGCATAATTTGCTAATTCAATGATATCTTCTCTTAAGAATGGTTCACCCCCAGTAAATGTTAAGAATAAAGTGCCCGCCTCTTGTAATTCTTGAATAATTAATTTCCATTGCCCGGTATCTAAGTCATTGCTATGATAATCTGTAATATAACAATGCTTGCAGCGTAAATTGCAGTTGTAGGTGAGTTCAAGATGGACTTCTATTGGAATAAGGTTAGCTCTTGCTTTATCAACAAGTTTGATTAGTTCCACCTCACCTTTCGCCATCTTGAATCATAAACAGATTTTATGTTTGTTTATAATAAATCAGTATATATCTCTAAATAATCTAAATTGCAAGTACCCCTTTTGCAAATGAGTCAATTCGCACACGCATCCACAGTGCAATTACCGCCTGAACATTCAATTATTACTCCAAGTGGTACTTCTCTACCTAACACCTCAGAGTACAAATCCGGCTTTGTCCATGCCTCTAACTCTTTGGAGTGCAATTTAGGCCTCTTATACAGCCGCTTTTGCACCTTCTTTTTGACATTTGCCATTTTACTCACCTCCCTTCTACAAAAAGGCTGTTTAGCATTCGTAATCCCTTGCAAATAAAGAGACTACAGATGCTAAAATTTTTAAATCACCTCCCACTTTTTGCTTG
>JASEGA010000044.1 GCA_030018315.1 bacterium
TGCTTTTAGTAGTGTTTCAAGTGATTGTGCATATCCATGAATACCTGAGTAAATGAAAACTTTCTTATCAAAAAGTTTTAAGCTTTGTAGGGACAATTCATGAATTGCCCCTACTACAGGGGGTAATGGCTTAAATAGGTCTACATCCACACCATTGGGTAAAAACAATACCTTATCACTGTGGACGCCCTTTTTTACAATAGAGTCTACAATTCCTAAAGTAACCCCATTTATCAAAAATGCATTTGAGTAAAGGAAAGCTTCTAATTTTTTAGCTAATTTAATTAAAATTTTATTTTTTATAATTCCCATCTCTTCTACTGAATCGGGCCATAGGTCAGATACATTAAAGATATAAGGGGCACTCATAAATCGGCTACCTAAGTAGCCACTGATTCCTAAGAATAAAGGAGGCGACTCAACAAAAATATAATCAGGTCGAGATGTGTGCAAAATACCGTATAACGAAGTTAAAGTAAACGAAAAATAATTTAATAGTCTTTTCCACAGGATCTTCCGGATAATTATATTGCCATGGGTAGCGGGATAAATCCATGTCCTTATTACTGGAATACTCTCAATGATCTCTTTCATATAAAGTTTGCCCCGATATTCTGGAAAGATTTCGCCTTTAGGGTAATTTGGCATACCAGTTACTACTGTTATTTTATGCCCTCTTTTTAAAAGCTCCTTACAGATTGCGTATAGTCTAAGTTGGGCTGCACCCACCTCTGGCGGAAAGTATTGGGTTAGAAATAAGAATCTCATTGAACTTGCTTTAGCAATTTTCTATACTCATTTTCTATTATTTGCATATTCTTTTTGAAATTGGCTTTCTCACTAATAATTATTGCATTCTTTATTTTAGCATCCTCCCTTAATTGGGGACAACGAATAGCATCTACTATTCTTTCTGCTAATCTTTTAGGGTCAGATGTAGGGACCAAAAACCCATTTATACCATCCTGAATCCATTCTCTATTAGCAGGAATATCTGTGACAACTGGAAATGCCCCTAAAGCCATAGCCTCTAATAGTGTAGCTGATGTGCCATCAGATAGTGATGTAGATGTATATATTTGCGATGACCCCAAATGCTTTAAAACATTAGAATGCGAAATTTTACCTAAGAACTTAACATGTTCATCTATCTTAAGCTTATGAGCTAAATTCTCTAATTGCTCCTTTTGGGTTCCATCTCCTATTAAGATAAAATTAGCATCCGGTATAAATTTTATCACATAAGGAATAGCCCGAATAAGTAGCTCTAAATTATATATTGGCTCGAATTGTCTTGCACTTATAACTGTATTTTCTTCCCTTTGTGGTTCTACCTCTTTACTAATTCTTTTTAAATCTACACCCCATCCAAAGAGGATTGACTTTTCTTTATTAGCCCCCATAGAAATCAATGCCTGGAAAAGATGAAAAGCATGTGAGATAATCAAATCAGCCCTATTAATTGCTTTTTTAATACAAAGTCTAAGGAACAACGATTCACGCGGTGCAATTAAGATGTCCGACCCGAGAGCACTTATAACATAGGGATGAAAATTTACAAGTGCCCCAATAAACCCGTAACTCGTTATATAATGTGCGTGTAGTATGTTAGGCTTTATTTTATGTATCAACTCTTTTATTCTATTGATTCTTATCAAATATTGCCAATTCCTAATGCCTCCTTTATATGAAACATTGCCCACATTTATAAAGTGAACATTGGCTCCACTTATATTTGCTTGCCTAAATGAGATGACATCTATTTCATATCCTTTATCAACAAAATATTCTACCCATTGTTGTATATGTACACTCAATGCATCTGCAAGATAGCAAATTTTCATACCTTAGTAACTTCTTTTATTACTTCGTTGTCAATTATTTTATATTTAGTAGGGACACAGCATGCCGTGTCCCTACTAATGAACCTAATCTACTTACCCCTGTCATTCTGAACAAAGTGAGGAATCTCTCTTGAGAACATAAGTATAATTAATGTGGGTATTATATAAGCGAGTAGCAAAGTCTTAATTATAGGGGCAGTATCTATACGGATGCCGAGTACAACCCATGGCAGAATAGTTGCATATAATAATAGATTAGCTTTATTCTTATAGTTGGTTCTAAAATACTCATAAGTCGCCCTCGCAAATAAGCCATATAAAAACATATGTAATATAGCACCTGCAAAGCTAAAGTTTATGAATCCTTCTGCTAAAGTAAAAAAGCCTAACCCACCGCCACTCTGGTAGACCTCGGGATAGAATGTAGCTACACGCCACTCTGCCAAAGCCAGAGGACGGGTAGGAAACAAAACAAGTGGTATCATAATCAATGGAATCCTTAAATATGACATACCAAACTGATATGGAATACGAGTTACTCCATTTTCTAACAGCTCCCACAATGCTTGAGATGGCGCGATAAACTCACCTATGGAGATTGGACTGAGTAACTTAAATGACAAATTTCTTATCATAAAACTGAGTGTATGGCTGATACCAAATGGTAGTTCGCTACGGGCGTGTGCAAACATAACTCCTCCTATATATACAACCATAATAGCAATTATAGCTAAAGATGGACGTATCCTTTTTACTCCATAATGGAATATTACAAGTAGCCCAATTAGTAGATTTAAAATGGCACTACGTGCCCCCATACGGAACTCAAATGTTATAAAGATAATTGCAAAGATTGCTGTAAGTATAAAACGCAATCGCTCCCGCATCCCTATACAACTGATAAACAGGATAAATAATGCAAGTATATAGAAGTAGAATCCATAAGCAAGGTAGCCTCTGCCCCGCATATAAAGATAAAGTTTGCCACCATACCCCATTTCAAGGTAGCCAAAAAGACCACCTGCAGACCGCATCAGTAAAAATATGAGAATAAGACCAAAGCCAAGAAGAAACCAGCCACCTAATGCTAATTGATTATTGTTAACTTGAGTAAAATGGCGTAAATAATGGGAGATGAGTTTGCCAAGTTTTGTATAGTATCCTGTTAAAAAAGAGATTAGACCAATTAAACATACTGCAAGATAAAGAGCTAATATATGCTCATTTGCAAGAGTATTCTCGGAAATAATTTGATAAGGGAGTGAAAGTGAGTAAAGTGTAAATGGTATAATAAAGAAATTTTCTGCCTCAAATGTGTCAAAATGCCCTTTTATTAGTTTACGTGCAATTGGGAAAACAGCTGTAAATAGAAAGAGATACATAATAACAATAGGAAGAGCAAAATTGTTAGTCAAAGCCAATCGTGCCACGGTTAATCCAACAAATATTCCTATCGGTACAGCAATAAGTATAACTCTTTTCATTTAGTTTTGGAGTGCATTGGTTAATTTTCTTATAACTTGCATTATATTATCTTCTCTAAGGATTATAAGTAGAGTAACATAGCTAACAACCCCAATTATTACCTTTAAAACTAAGCGACTTATCCCCGGCTGCCAATTTGGTAACACTAACATTAACACAAACATCATCCCGATAGCCGATATAACCAATTTCCAAACCCTATTCCAGCGGATGCGTAAATTGAAAGTCCTATTTCCTAATAGCCACGCCCCTAAAAGGCAGACTGTATATGCCAAAAATGTAGATATTGCCGCACCTCTGCCACCTAATTTTGGAATAAGAATGAAGTTAAAAATAATGTTTAAAGTAGCTGCGCCCAGTATTAAATAAAGTACATATTTAGTGGTTTTCTTTAATTCAAGTGGTTTATAGAAATATTGAGCAAGAGCAAAACAAAAGCAGCCACCGGTCACCCATGTAAGAACATAACTTGCACCTTGAAATGAGCCACCAAGTAATACCTTTATAACATCTTTTGAAAGCATAAACACACCACAAAATATAGGTAACATAATAGCTATATTAATCTCAATTAGTTTCTCTAATAATTGAACAGTCTCCAATTTTCCTTTTTGCTCATAAGTTTGATAAATTACAGGAACCCCTGGTAGCATAACCATCATATAAATTATATTGGTACCACTGTCAGCTATTCTGTAACCTGCTGAATATACACCTACTTCAATTGCTCCTTTAAAGTATTGAATCATATAGCGGTCAATTGAGGCAAGTACTAACATTCCTATGCTTACTCCAATTAAAGGGAAGCCATAAATTGCAAGATTACGCACCAGTTGGAATGAGAATAAAGAAAGCTTAATCTGATATCTCTTTACAAAGTAGATTATCTCGTATAAGAAAACTACCCCACTTGCAATAGCTGTAGCTAATAAGATTGCAGTAGCATTCCAATGTAGAGAATAAATAAGGTACCATGCTATGAGTAAAGTGCATATAGATTGTATTACAGCGTAATAAGTATATTTATGAGCATTACGAGCTGCCCTGTTAATTGTTAGAATAAGAGAGTAGCCTGCTTGCATAAATAGTGTAATGGTCCCAACTAAAAGTAATATAGTTAAGTGAGGCTTAAATTTAAAAACGAGTACAGAAGTAAACCAACCAGCCGAGATTATGAGAACAATTGGTAAGAATGTCAGTATAACAGTAGATAGCAACAACGGAAGTGAAGCACTCTCTTCGTGTTCTTCAAAGTATCGTAATACAGCATCCTCTAACCAGCGAAAGGCGAGTGTTGATACAATAGAAATTGTGATAATTACAAGTGTATATAACCCATACTCCTCTGGACTTAGAAGGCGTGTAAATATAGCTATACTGACAAAGGTGACAAGTGCCGGAATAACTCTGGCTGGCATGTAATATCTGATATCCTTGAAAACTTCTCCCAATGATAAGTTTGCCATGTAATAGGTTTAATTTCATTTAATTGAGCTCCTCTCACAAAGAACAATGCCTTCTTCCATAGCTTTTTTTAAGAAGAAATTGTTATCTTTTACCATTGTTTTGATTTCTTCTTTTGTATAAGGAAAGACATCTATGCCTACAGGAAAGCTCAATGGCATATAATCTGGTATCCTTTTAAGAAAAGGCTTGCCTGAATCGTCAAGAATTATAAGTAAGTCAACATCGCTACCAGGAACACACTGCCCACGAACAATAGAACCAAAGACTATAACTTTCTCAATCCTACAGTCTTTATTTATAAGTCCAACTGCAAACTTTTTTAAAGCTTGCCACACTTTTTCCTTGTCAAAGTATCTTATCTTCACAAAACGAGATAACTTTTTTTGCATAATCTATTCCCCTCGCTACCTCTCTTTTTGTGTAATAATCCAATGGCGCTCCACTTGGATGAAAATTTGGATACCTTGTAGGGATATAATACTTATCGAGCTCCTTCGCAAATTCTATCAATTCGGCGTCAGGTCTAATTTTAGGTGGAAGTTCAGCAAGTAGTATACTTACAGAATGCCCCCACGCATCTGCGCCTATTTTTTGATACACAGCTTTGACTGCCTTCTCGGCTGCCTGTTGTGATGCAAAACAAGCCCATTCATAATCACCAGCCTCAAATGAATGTTTTGCATGTTTTAAGTCTTTCTTGGCTTGTCTCATCCAATCTTTAGAGCGTTCCATTAGGTTACCATGCCACCATCAATATTAATTACCTGTCCAGTAATATAGCTTGCTGCATCTGAAATAAGAAATGAGACTAAATTAGCTACATCATCCGGAGTGCCAGCTCTTCCCATTGGAATAGATTTTATATAAGACTGTTTTACTTGCTCCGGAAGGCTATCTGTCATCTCAGTAATTATGTAACCCGGTGCTATGGCATTGCAAGTGATATTGCGTGAAGCCACCTCTTTTGCAATAGATTTTGTAAATCCTATTATACCTGCTTTTGAGGCAGCATAATTTGACTGACCTGCATTACCAATAATTCCTATTACAGACGATATATTAATAATCCTGCCATATCTTTTTTTAACCATGCCCGGCAGGAAAGCATGAGTGCAGTTAAATACACCCTTTAGATTAACATCAATAACTTTATCCCAATCATCCTCTTGCATCCTGAGTAGTAGCTTATCACAATTTATACCTGCATTGTTTACAAGAATGTCAATATCACCTAATTTTTGAGCACTGGCAGTGACTTCAGAGTAATTTGCTACATCTACTTTCATAAATGACAAGGTTTTTGCAGATATACTCTTGTCATGCTGAACAAAGTGAAGCATCTCTTCATCAACTATATCCCAGATAATTACCTTAAGTCCATTAGCAATAAGCTTTTTAGCAATTGCTAACCCAATCCCCTTGGCGCCACCAGTTACTACAGCAATTTTCATAATTTATTTATTCAGCACAACCATTTTCTTTGTCACACTATTGCCATCGGCCATGAGCCGACAGAAGTAGACACCCGACTTTACCTCTTTCCCGTCAGCATCTTTACCATCCCAGACTTGAGTCCCGATAAAATCGGGATTGAGTTGGGTTGTTGGAAATGACTTGACTAATCTGCCAGTAAGGTCATAAATCGTTAATCGGAAATCGTTAATCGTGTAATCAGTTTGAGATAGTACCTCTCGTTTTTCGTTTTCCGAAGGATCTCCTACGAGCCGTATGGCCTGTGGAAACGAATAACGAATAACGGTTTTCTCACAGAATGGATTAGGATATATTTTCAATATTTCGTCATTCGGCATTCGGATTTCGGATTTGCCTTCTTCTACTCCATAAGCGTCAACTTTTATTAGATATACATCAGCCTCTCCTGCACCATATGAGCAAGTCTTTCCAGCTATAATATAGCCACCATCCGTTGTCCGTGCCACTGAGTAGCCACAGTCCCAAGAAGGTCCACCATATGTCTTTGTCCAGGTTGTGTCACCCGCTGTATCTGTCTTTATCAGCCAGACATCACCTTTTCCTGCACCATATGACCAAGTATATCCAGCTATGATATAGCAACCATCTAATGTCTGTGTAAGTGAGTAGCTATAGTCGCAATTAGTTCCACCGTATGTCCTTGTCCAAACTGTATCACCAGCTGCATTTGTCTTTATTAGATACATATCCTCCTGTCCTGCACCGTACGACAAAGTCCATCCCGCTACAATATAGCCACCATCTACTGTCTGGACTACTGAGTAGCCATACTCTGGACCGATTCCACCATATGTTTTTTCCCAGCCCGCAACTACTGTCTTAGAGGTGGTTGCTACCCAAATCACAGTTACTATCACAACTTTAGCAATTAACCTACACATCTCCTTATATGGAAAATTCTAAATACGAAGCCCTAAATTCTAAACAAATTCCAAATCTCAAAATCCAAATATGTCCAAAACTCCTTGAAAGTTTGTGATTTGAAACATTTGAATTTTGATATTGTTTAGGATTTAGAATTTCGTGCTTAGAGTTTCTCATAACTCACATTATCACTTTTCCACACATCGTTAGAAGAAAAAGAGTAAATTTTTCGGCCATAACTATGCAAAATCCGGTTTGATGACTTTGACTTCAGAGTTTATCTGTTTTATTAAACCTGTTAGCACTTTGCCAGGTCCAAGTTCAATAAATGTATCTACTCCAAACTCTATCATATTTCTAATTGAGTCTACCCATCTCACAGGTGATACAATTTGCTGCCTTAATGCTTCCTTTATCTCTGTAGAGGATGTGGTTAATTTACCTGTAACATTTGGGACTACAGGTATGTTTGGCTCTTTAATCTCCGTTTTTGATAGCACAAGCTCAAATTTAGTAAATGCATCCCGCATCAAAGGAGAGTGAAAAGCACCACTCACCTGTAAAGGAATAACTCGCTTTGCACCAAGAGATTTGAGGAGTTCGCTTGCTTTATTTACACCATCTATAGAGCCTGAGATAACAGTCTGTGACGGCGAGTTATAGTTTGCTACAGCTACAACCATATCTTTGCATACTTCTTTGACTACTTCTTCAACTTTACTTGAATCTAACCCAATAACAGCTACCATTGTACCCGGATGAATATCACCCGCCTTTGACATAAGTTCACCCCTAAACCTAACAATATGGAGTACATCTTCAAGCTCAATTGCACCAGCTACAAAAATAGCCGAATACTCACCTAACGAGTGACCGGCAACAACTGATGGCTTAGTATCCTCTTTTTCTATAAGTTTATGGCAGGCAATAGAATGCAAGAGTATAGCAACTTGTGCATTCTTTGACTCAGTTAGTGTAGATTCTGGTCCATTAAAAGATATGTCCCTTATATTAACTCCAAGTATCTGGTTTGCTTGTTCGTAAAGGGCTTTTACTTCAGGATGGGTATTGTATAAATCTTTGCCCATACCAACAAACTGAGCACCCTGACCAGGAAATATAAATGCTATTTTAGCCATTTTGTTAAAGTCTATTATAATAAATCAGAGCTGTCAAGTTTTTTGCATTTCAATCCCTTATAGGTAGGCTGGCGGGGACACCTCCCCCACCCCATACGGGTCTTGAGACAACCCCTGCCTTGCTTACGCAAGGAATTACAGGTTTAGAGGAAGTAAGGGTTTTAGGGGCGAGGGATACTTCCCTTGCCCCTAATGTTTCAATCCCTTATAGGTAGGCTAAAAACCAATTTTATTATTACCTAATTCCTTATATAATTGTCAAAGAGCACTCTTTTAGTAAATAGTAAATAGTGAGCAGTAAGCAGTAAAAAGTGAAGTGCAAAATATAATGTATGATTTATAGGATTCCAATATACAGTTGGGGTCATATTAATTTTACTCCTTGTCGTCTATCCCCTATGATTTTTACACTATCCCACACTGACGACTATTTAATTGTCACTAAATTATCAAATCTTCTCCCCCTTTCCTTATACCCATAATTTCGCGTTTACTATATCTTGTAGTACGCATTATATAAAAGATAATAGAATCTTCAGCCTCTTTAATAACTCGTTTAAGTTCTATCTTAAGTTTAACAAATTTTGTACTCTAACTCCTCAACAAAATATGTCCTACCTTTCTCATTAAGATATACACCTTCCATATGATTATCAAAATGTCCTGCCTTAATAATCTTTTTATTCAATAGGTAAAATATAAGACGGTCTATAATAACAGGCTTAAATATTTCAGCTACATCCAGATTAAGTGTTTAATCTGTAAGGCAAGTCCACTTCCACCGGCTAAAAGCCTTCCAGCATCAAGTTCAACTGGTATTCGTTTTTTCTCCTTCAGGATTAGGAGTTCACCTTTAAGGTTCAGCCCCATTTCTTTTCTTTAGAATATCCAGCTTCATATTTTCTATACTAATTTCTTTCTTCTTGTTACTTTTCAGCAAAAATGTCCTCTTTTATTTTTCAGGTAAAATGTCCTCT
>JASEGA010000045.1 GCA_030018315.1 bacterium
TCAAATATCAAAAATCAAAATGCAAAAATGGTAATGATATTTGATTTGTAAAAGGGGGAGATGAAAAAGAGTTTATTTGCTATTCTGCCATTTAGCGTGATGAGTTGGTTCGGCTTATTAACTCTTTTGTTTGCTGATAGTTGGACTACAAAAGCACCTATGCCAACTGCCCGTAAAGGGTTAGCAGTGGTTGCAGTGCAGGGTAAGATATATGCTATTGGTGGCTACAATGGGACTGACTATCATGGACTACCTGTAAATGAGGAATACGACCCATCAACTAACACATGGGTTACAAAGGATAGTATGCCGACTCGCCGGCACGAATTAGCAGCTGCTGTATTAAATGATAAGATATATGCTATAGGTGGGGTTTCAGCATATCCTGGAGCTATTGCCAATGAGGAGTACGATCCTGAAACCAACTCATGGGGTGCTAAGACAGCTATGCCAACTGCGCGGTATAGTATGGGCGCAGCTACAGTGGGTTCAAAGATATATGTTATTGGGGGGTCAACTCCTCAAGCACAACCTCTAAATATTAACGAAGAATATGACCCATCAGTAGAGCCATGGGGTACAAAGGCACCTATGCCAACAGAACGCACTGGGCTGGCAGCTGCTGTAGTTAACTCTAAGGTATATGCAATTGGTGGCTATAATGGTAAATACTTGCCTACTAACGAAGAATATGACCCCGTAACTAACACATGGGCATCAAAGACACCGATGATGACTCCACGTGCATATTTAGTGGCAGGTGTGGTAAATTCTAAGTTATATGCAATAGGTGGCTATAATGGCGCTTATCTAAACAACAACCAGGAATATGATCCTGTAACTGACTCATGGACACCGAAGGCAGCGCTCCCAATTGCACGTGCATACTTGGTAGCAGATACAGTAGATGGGAAAATATATGCAATTGGTGGCTATAATGGTAGCTACCTAAACACTAACCAAGAGTATAACCCTGCAACTAATGCATGGACTACAAGGGTAGCAATGCCGACTGCGAGGAGTAGGGCGGGTGCGGCTACAGTTGGTAAAAAGATATATGTTATGGGAGGACTGAGAGAAAACAACTTCCAGTTAAATGTTAACGAAGCGTACGATACAGAGAATGACTCTTGGCAGTCAAAGGCAGCTATGCCAACTGTTAGATGTGACCTAACGGCGGCTGTTGTAGATGGTAAGATATATGCAATTGGTGGCCATTATAGTACTTGGCCAATTGATACTAACGAAGAGTATGACCCAGTAACTGATACATGGGCTACAAAGACACCTATGTTAACTGCGAGAGAATCGATGGCAGCAGTTTCACTAAACTCAAAAATCTACCTCATAGGTGGAGATGGTTTTTATGGGCTTTATCTCTACGGTATCAATGAAGAGTATCGACCGGCTGCTGATACAACAGGCTGGACTCCGTGGACTACAAAGGCAGCTATGCTAACTGCACGTAGTGGCCCGGGTGTAGTTGCTCTTGATGGCAAGATTTATGTTATAGGGGGGCGGGGTATTGGTGGCTTTCTTAATACTAACGAGGAGTATGACCCTGTAACTAACACATGGACACCTAAGGCAGCTATGCTGACTGCACGTGCTGGGCCGGGTGCAGCTGTTCTTGGTGGCAAGATATATGTTATAGGAGGATTTGGGACAGGCGGCTATCTAAAGACTAACGAGGAGTACGACCCTATAACTAACACATGGGCAACAAGGGCAGAAATGCTAACTGGACGTGAGGAATTAGGAGTAGCTGTAGTAGGTGATAAAATATACGCAATTGGAGGTGGGGCTACTCAGTATTTTGCTGTTAATGAGGAGTATACACCTGGTGAAGGGGTAGAAGAAGTAAGCTCTCTTACATCTACTTCTGAGCTTATTGTGACACCAACCATAGGGACGAGTGAGTTTAACATAATGTATTGTATAAGGACGGCAAATAAAGTAAGTCTAAAGGTATACGATGCAGGTGGTAGGCTCGTTTATACATTATTTGCTGGTTCATTACAAGCTGGTTCATATCGGACATTATGGAATACAACCTCTGCAGCTGGTACATATGTGAATTCAGGTATCTACTTCTGTAGGTTACAAGTAGGTGATGATAGTATAACAAAACAACTGATTTTACTTAGGTAAAAATGATTCATTGATGTAGACAGAGATTTTCAATCTATCTCAATGATATGGAGAGGTGCCCGAGTAGGCTTAAGGGGCACGCCTGGAGAGCGTGTTCTCGTCGGAAGGCGGGACGTGGGTTCAAATCCCACCCTCTCCGCCAGCCTTCGTCAAGACTATAGCTGACTTGCCAGCAAAATTAAAAGGATGAAAAACAAGCATTTTGTGTATATTTTAAGTGACGATATGGGCTTTAAGGGTGTGCCTATGAACAGCTTATATAGACAAAAAAGGAGAAAAGTTTAATAAAATAAACAGATGCTCAGTTTGTAGAATCCTGTGGAAAAGACTCATTATCTTTTTAGGAATATTAACTCTAAGCACCGATCTTATAATAGCCGACTGGGTAAGAGAAGATATCGGGGGAGCTAATCAGCGGATGATGTGTGTTACAGTAGGTGAGGGTGGAGACGATGGCACTTTGCGTGTCTATGCTGGATGCTGGAATGGTCATGTGTACGAATTTACATACTCTGAAGGGAGTTGGATAAAAGTAGATGTTGGCGGTGGCGCAGGGCAGTCAAATATGAATTGTATAGTGATTGGAACTGGTAGGAATGATGACACTTTACGATTATATGGGGCGTGCATGGATAATTCTATCTATGAGTTTACTTATTCTGACGGAACTTGGCATAGCGTAAATTTAGGATCCACCTTTATAGGCATACGCAGTATAACAATAGCACCGGGACGCAACGACGGAGTAATGCGTCTCTATATTGGAGGTGTCGCTTTCATGGGTGTATCAATTGCGGAGGCCTGGTATCAAGGAGGGGTTTGGTACCTTCTTCCGCTTGCAGATGAGACTCATGCAGTAGTAAGCCATCTTACACTTGGATATGGCCATAATGATGACAGTTTGCGTATCTATGCGTCATCTGAGGTGCGACCAAATATAGTAGAACTCACATATTCTGGTGGCTATTGGGGTGAGCCTCAGCCGGTGAGTGGACAGATTGGTTCCCCTCGGATGTATGGGGTAGCAGTAGGGACTGCCCACAATGATGGCGTAATGTATGTTTATGGAAGTAATTGGGATTCACATATCTACGAGTTTTTATACAAAGTGAGTTGGGTAGTAGAGGATATAGGATTTGGTGGACAGTGCACATATGACGATGCGATGCGTTGTGTAACTGTTGGTAAGGGTAGGAATGATGATACGCTACGTGTTTATGGTAGTTGTGAGGATGGTCATATTTACGAGTTTACATATAGAGTAGCTGGAATAAAAGAGAAAACAACCCATTTACAAGATAAAAAGTTAGAAGTTTTACCTAACCTGTTCAGCCAAAAGACCGTTATTCGTTATTCGTTTCCACAGGCCATACGGCTTGTAGGAGATCCTTCGGAAAACGGAAAACGGAACGATTATACGATTAACGATTCACGACTAACGATTCACGATTTAGCTGGTAGATTAGTTAAGTCTTTTGGGTCAGGAGACCCAAAACTACCCAAGCTCAATAACTCAAGTATGGGATGGTAGTGATGATAGAGGGAACAGACTACCGAGTGGCATATATTTTTGTAAGTTAAAAGTAGGAAATGATAGTTTAACCAAGCAACTGCTTTTACTTAGGTGAAGCTGTATAGTAATATCAAATATCAAAAAGCAAATATGAGCCACAGATTTCACCGATAAATGATGAAACCACAAATGAACACAAATATATGAATTTAGTGTGTATTCGTGTATATTCGTGGTTAAAAATCTGTGTAATCTGTGACATAATTTTTGCATTTTTAACATTTAATTTCACTTAATATGTGTGGTGTTATAGGTATACTTGGTGATTCTATTGTGGCACCAGATTTATGGGTCGGTCTCATTTCTATGCAACATAGGGGGCAGGATGCGGCTGGAATTGTAACTTACTCAGGAGACCGCTTCCATTTGAAGAAAGGTAAAGGTACAGTTCAATCTCTGTTTACTGAAGCAGATATTAATAGACTTATTGGTAATGTAGGGATTGGTCATGTCAGGTATCCAACAATTGGGGCAGGTGACCCGGAAGATGCGCAGCCATTTTATACAAATACGCCTTATGGTATAGCAATAGCACATAATGGTAATGTAATAAACTACAGTGAGCTCAAAAGTTGGCTTATCCATCACCAGCGTCATATAAATACGAGTTGTGATGCAGAAGTCATCCTTAATCTATTAGCTTTAGAACTTGAAGAGAAGTCTATATTTGATGCAGTTTGTGGTGTAATGGATAAAGTTAATGGTAGCTACTCTTGTGTTGCTTTCATTGCTAACCATGGCTTACTTGCATTTAGAGACCCACACGGAGTGAAGCCACTTAAATTTGGGAGACGGGATAAAAGTTTTTGTTTTGCATCTGAGTCAGTAGCCCTTGATACACTTGGCTATGAGATAAGTAGAGATGTAGCTCCTGGTGAAGCAATATTTGTTAGTTTAAAAGGGAAGGTGAGTTCAAAACAGATTAAGAAGGCGTTCCCTCGGCATTGTATATTTGAATACATTTATTTTGCACGCCCTGATTCTATACTTGACAGCATTCCTGTATATGAAGCAAGATTTAATCTTGGTAAAGAGTTAGGTAAAGAGGTGATGCAGTTAGGTCTAAAGCCAGATGTCGTCATTCCTGTCCCTGATACAGCGAGGACAACGGCACAGGCACTGGCACATTCTATTGGGGTACCACACAGGGAAGGTCTTATAAAGAATAGGTATATTGCAAGAACATTTATAATGCCAAGAGATACCAGGCGTATGGAATATGTCAGGTATAAACTTAACCCAATAAGATATGAAATAGAAGGTAAGCGTGTATTACTTGTAGACGACTCTATTGTGAGGGGGACGACCTCAAAGGCTATAGTGACACTCGTCCGCAAAGCTAAACCGAAGGCAGTGTATTTTGCATCTTCCTGTCCACCTCTTAAGTATCCCTGCTTCTATGGTATAGATATGCAGACAAGACAAGAGTTTATAGCAAGAAAGAAGAGTATAACTGAGATAAGAGCTGAAATAGGGGCGGATGAACTCGTATACCAGTCATTTAAAGGCATGCTGAAAGCAGTAGGAGGTGAGACCTCAAGTAATAAGACCTCGTATTGTACGGCTTGCTTTAGTGGCAAGTATCCAACTAAAATACCTGAGCGAGAGATAAGAAGGATTGAAAAAGAGCGCTCTCAAAGCTAAAACTTTGAGTTACAAAGGAGTGCTCTCAAGCTTTAAGTTACAAATTTTGTAACTCAACCCTTTAGGGTTGATAATTTAGAATATGAAAAAATTTAAATCATTTCCATTTATTGTTTGCGTGATTGGGTTTGGTTGTCAAAAGAATATAGCCAAAGTTGGTAATATCAAGATTACTAAGAACGACCTCTTGTATGAAGCACAAGTAGAATCAGTATATTGTGGTAAACTGCCATCCAATGATAAGGCACTGTTTAAACTTATCCAGAATGCAATATACGAAGATATAGCTATTAAACAGGGTATAGAGATATCTGATTCTATGCTACAAGCTGAGTCTACAAGAGTTAACCGTGAAACGAAAGCACCTCAACTACTTTATGCTGTTAAGCTTGTATTTGGTAAAGATAAGCGCTCTTATCTTAGACTATACCTTAAACCAATACTTGTTAACCAGTTACTTTACGGTAAGTTCTATTATTCTGATGAGTTCCAAGGCGATAGATACAATATTGCTAAGAATATTTTAGAAAAATGGCTATCAGATACAAGTTTTAGGGATACTGCATTTTATCACTCGTGGAAATATACGAAAGGAGGGGGTAAAACTTTACTCCCATACGATGTCGCTATCCCTGTAGAGTTAAGTGGGGTTGAGTCTATACTTGATTCACTTCCTATAGGTAAAATTTATCCTGAAATAATTGATGACAGGCTAAGCTATCGGGTTATTAGGCTTATAGGACGTAGTAGAGATGAGTATAAAGTTGACGGCTTTGCCATAGAAAAACATCCATTTGATACATGGTTTCAAGCCCAGTTACCAGGTATTTCTCTTCATATTTATGACAAACCGCTTCGTAAGGAAGTAGTCGAGTTAGTTAAGAATACTTATTGGACAAAAGTGCCAGGGCTTACTGAAACTCAATGTCTAAAATAACCAAAAAGGGTATCAGTAGAGTAAGCTAATGGAGTTTTGAATAATGAGTGTCGTGTTTCGGAAATCAATTTTGATACTGGTAGTGGTTGTAATCTTTAGCTATGTATGGGGTGATTGGAACACAATAAAAATAGGGACACTCCCTACTTTTCTTTACCAAGTAGCAGTAGGGGATGGCAGAAACGATGGTATAGACCGCGTTTATGTATCTACCTATGATGGCTACATATACGAAGGGACATACTATGGAGGCTGGTCTTGGGTAGAGGTTGGGCATTCCGATTCTGAGCGTATGCTTGATGTTACTGTAGGCAATGGTAGAGGTGATGGTATAAACCGAGTTTATGGAGGTTCTCAAAGCACAGCATATGAATTTACATATACACCGGGAGGATGGAATAGAATGGAACTCGGCGTTTCCGCATTCTCTAGAGAAGTATGGGTATGTGATGGTAGAGACGATGATATAATGCGTGTCTATGCAGGGTCTGGTGGTCTAAAAGAATGCACTTGGAATGGTAGTTCATGGGATGCGCTTAATATTGGTGAGTCTATAAACTGGCATTTTGGTATTGGAGCTGGAAGGAGCGATGATACAAATAGAATTTATTGTCCGGGTGCAGCCAGTTCATCTATTAGAGAATACACATGGAATAGCTCCTCCTACGATGAATCAATTATTGGCAATTTATCATTTTCACCTCTTCTCAGAATGGGTGGGAAGAAGTTGATATATCCCCGGATGCGCCATCGCTTAATCGGTTTGGTTTATGTCTTGGTAGGACAAGGAGTGATGGCCGTATTCGTGTGTATAGTGTAGCACAATATGGTGATATCCGTGAGCAATCTTGGGATGGTAGTTCATGGGTTGATAGTGTAGTAGATGCTGTAACGGGTGCATCAGCTAGTTTAACTGTTGGTATAGGAAGAAACGATGATACCTCCCGTATCTATGCTACAAGCGTTAGAGACAGTGGTGTATACGAATTTACCAATACCGACCCCTATGTGGGTACAGAACTCGCTTCTCGGACTATTAGTGTTAATTATACGCTGGACCAAAACCTACCTAATCCATTCAGAGATAAGACTATCATCTCCTATTTGGTTACAAAATTATGCGAGGTGGTTATCGAAGTTTATGATTTATCTGGTAGACTTGTAAAAGAGCTTGTGCATGGAGTATTAAAACCGGGTCAGTATAGGGTGAGTTGGGATGGTAGAGATTCTGATGATAAAAACATTCCATCCGGTATTTACTTCTGTAAACTTCGGGTAGAGAATTTTTTTATAGTGAGTAAGAAATTGATTTTAATTAGATAAATAGTTACGATATACTTAAAATTATGTATAAATCTATAGTGGCTCTTATGTTATTGCTATCTCTTATTATTTATAGTGGATGGATATTCTATCGCATGGACTAAGACATATGGTGGAAGTGGCTCAGAGAACGGTCGCTCAGTTCGGCAGACAGCAGATGGTGGTTATATAGTTGTTGGTGGAACATCTTCTTATGGAGCTGGTGGCTTTGATATATGGCTCATAAAGACAGATTTTCTTGGTTATGTGTATGGGGTGAAGGAAAACAAGTTACAACCCCTAAATTCCAAATCCAAAATGGAAGTATATCCTAATCCATTCACCAGAACTACAGAAATCAGAATACAGGACACAGGATACAGATTGCACTTTTAATTTTAAACTTTGAATTATATTGGAGGTGATGTCTATGATTGTGTGATGGGGAGTGATGGGATGGGCTTTTGGGGTGCCTATGAACACCATTAGTAAAATCAAATATCAAAAATCAAAATGCAAAAATG
>JASEGA010000046.1 GCA_030018315.1 bacterium
ATTCCCTCCTCCTATAAAAGCATAATGCAAATAGGAGAGGTTTTCAATATTTTTGCACTGATAATTTGTGGATATAAAAATATTTATTCAACAAAGCAAAAAAACGAAGAAGGCTACGAAGGCTTTAAACTTTCTGTAAATTACATATCCCAGCGATATGAATTTACCTATCAAAGTGATGTTGACTTCAATAGGGATATTATAGATAAGACTAAGGAATTAGTGTGAACTTATCTTAATAAAAATTATGGTGGCGAGATTCCTTTGCCTGATATTTATAAAAATGTATGGTTTGAAAAAGAGATTATTGATAAGGCAATAACAATGCTAAAAAGAGAGAATCAAGTTGGGCAATCACAAGTTGGTATATTTATTACTGAAAAAGGAGTGGAGGAGTTGAAGCGACTGAAGCAAAAATTTACTATTTTAAGACGTCCTATTATTGTCCCAGAATTAGAAAGATCCCTGTCCGGATGGAGCGTGTATGGCAAAACAGACGAGGAAAGACGAGCTAAAGGGGGCGTCATGAAATAGAGAGAACGGCTCCATTTTTGAAAATAAAAGTTTTAGAAGAACCTTCTTCAAAACAACTCAAAGGGAAACTTTATGGCGAAATAGGAATTGGTACTTATAATCGGCAGTGGGTAGCTCTAAATAGTGCTACATTAAATGAAAGGGAATTTTACGAAACATACAAGAAAGAGGGGAGCGTATATATTTATATTTATACAAAAGGTGGGACATTATGGAAAGCAACCTCTATCGAAGTAATAGGCGAAGGCAGTAATGAATGGGTGCAGATATGGTTATCACAGGCAGAAACTACCATTTAAGAGAGAAACAAATATGGGCACTATTCAGCAACTGGAACACTGTTTTAAGGGAAACAATATAGAAGACTCATGTATTATACAAATTTTAAAAGATATTAATCGACATTAATCGACTTAGACAAGATTTTCCAATTCATACAGGAAAAGATATTGCCCGAGAAATCAAGGAAATATGGGAGAAGTAGAATGTTAATTCTGAAGCATCTGTAGTAGACAAATGGGATGTTATTTTGGATAAATATTTGAGTGTTTTAACGAAACTATACAAAGTAGTTTCTCTGGAGATGTCTAAGTAGTAATTTACCATCTGTAAAAAACTATCAAAGAATTCTTCTGAAATGGGGATAGGTTCTTTTTGTTACAGTGGTATGATTAATTAAGTGGGGAATTGGGACGGGTTCTTTTTCTTACACTGGTATAATTAATTATGACAGGTAGCTAAACAGCTACAATTCCAAGCTCAATTGAAGTGAAATTGTGAATATAAGCCAGAGATAAGATTTACAGGCATTTAGATAAGTTTTAGAATTAAATCTTTGTCCAGTAGTTTAAGTTCATTTTTGTCCTCTATAAATCTCGCCACATCTTTTCTAACTCTCACAAAATCAATCTTAGCCAACTTCTCCCTTAAGAAGTCGTTGAAATTTTCTGCATCCACATTTACTTTTTTATGCTCTGTCTGTTCTATAGCATTATTGAGAAGTTCAAAATTGGGGAGCAACTTTTTTCCCAGATACCATAGAAGGTCGTAAAAGTCTCTCCCTTTAGTGTATTTTCTAAAAAAACAGGCGTGCAGTTTCGTAGCATAAAGAGAGAATATCGAAATGCGTCACGGTAAAGACAAAGTGCTTATTTACTAATGAGATTTCTGTGTTCCAACCCTCAGGTGGATTTGAATCTATTTTAAGCTTAATGAAGAGCTTCTGGTTTTTCTGCTCAGATAACCCTAAATTAAATAAGATATCCTTAAATTTAAACATGGTTGATTTGACAGGTCCCTCTATACTTTTCTTAATCTCTAAAGAAAATCCTGTCTTTTCTAATTCATAAATAACCTTTTCTAAAAAAATGTCAACCTTATAACCCTTTCTATTAATGACTGAAAAATCAAGATTTTCCGAGAATCTTCGTAACCCATGTAGAAATCTCAGTGCTGTTCCTCCAACAAAGGCAAGGTTTCTAAAATAACCCCTATCATAGAGAATCTTCAATATAAGTAACTGCAGGAACTCTCTTGTAGTGTGAATCTTTAACTCACGGGCTGAAATTCCTGAAATCACTTTCTTAATTAAATCAAGCATAATTATTTTTCTTTTTTCATAAAATCTAATAACTTCGCCACTACCTCAACTACTCTTTTGTTTCCATATTTTTTGGCAAAATTCGTTAGTTTTTTCTTTTTTTAGTGTATCCAAATTTTGAAGCCGATATGACAGACTGAAAATATCTTTTCCCTTGTCTTTAAAATCTTGCAAGTTCAAGTAAATAAAGTCAAGCATCGCTTTTTCTGGTTCTGCAATAAGTACCGGAAATCCATTTTCATCTTCTATCTGTGTGAAGCCAAAAAACAAATCGGTCTTCACATGCTGATAAAGAAATGTACCAAAAGCATTCGTAAACTTAGCCGTCTTTTTTGTAGTAATAGAGGTCACATCCTCTACCTTTTCAGGAATTAAATCATAGAAACCGAGAGCGTATTCAGTACTCACATAAGAAGGTGAATACAGAGAGTTAGCCAAGAATACTCTTGATGGGTAAATTTTTCTATCACTCTCATTTAAAATATACAGTCCCCTCTTCAACTTAATAACCAGCCCTTTCTTTTGCTATAATGCTAAGTTCCATCTCAGAGCATCAGTTTTTTGCGTTACATTGAAGAAATGGCTCGATGAGATGATTGGGAACTCTCTAAAAACATTTTTGAATTCCAAGTAATTCATTTCTTTAAAGTGTGTTTTTTCACAAATTATAGAAATAATAAATCATAAAATTAGATTTGTCAAATTATATTTAATGAAGAACTAAGCCGTAAGTTTGGAAGTGAAGAGTTAAAGCTCAACGAGTTTGCCTTTTCTAAGGACCCAAAAATCAATCTTTGGTGGAGTTACACTTTCATCAACAATTGTCCCCCAATCTTCAAGTATAGTTGCCCCAAAAAGGACGCCAATTTTTTACCGTTTTCCTCACCTAAATCTTTAACAGGAAATAAAACATGACTGAAGAGATACTCTCTATCTTCCGAATCTTTCGCAATGCCAGAAATAAGCCTTCCTTTATACTTAAAATCTCTCTGCCCAATTTCACTTCAAATGTAATTACAGGTGCTATTGGGCATCCTTCTGCGAGCTCAGATATAATATATGACTTACGAGAGCCTGTATCTAATACCCCGTTTAGCTTTTTGGCTCTTATTTTTACCTCAACTAGAGGTCTTGCCATAGCTATTTTAAAGCTACACGACTCTGCTTTATATTTCCTTTAGGGTTTCTTCAAATATCTCTACTGGTATTCTTTCACGTAGTTCTTTAATGAGTTCGGTTTCAACTGTAGATTGACGCTCCCTCTCTAAGTCATATCTTACCCTGTACTTTTGACGCTCAAATTCTTTGCCATACTTGTCCTTATTTTGATTGTAGTATTTAAGGACTTCATCATCAGTTACACTCGTCCTACCAGTGATTTCTGCTCTTCTATACTCTTGTAGTAGTAGCCCATCTTCTGTTTCTTTAAGTTGTTTTTTAATATCCTTTGAGTATTCAAATTTATGGCGTGAAGCGGTAGCAGGTAACAATTTTTCAAAAGTTAGCCAGTTTGACACCCATGCTTCTACATCTTTAGGGTTATCAAACATCCTTAAACTGCGTTGTGCTTTGATAAAGTCACCTACAATAACTCTACCACCAGTCCAACTTAGTAATGGCATCTTTTCTACTTCCTCCGGAACCTTGGGAAGAGTTTCAATAAGTTTTTGGATTGCATGCTGGTTGTATCCGATGTGAGCAATACTCTTTAGATACTCAAGATAATCTGTGGAAAGTTGTCTCTCTTTTTCACTTTCAAGTCTCTGTTTTATCATATCTTTTTGTTTATTGAAATCGGGGCGCTTTGTTTTCTTGATATCATTAACTTTTATAATATAATACCCATTTCTTGTCCTAATAGGACGCGAAATTTTGCCACAGCTGAGCGAGAATATCACCTTCTGTAGTTCTGGCTCCATCCTACCCCAACTAATCCAGCCAAGGTCACCCCCTTTTTCTGCAGTACGCTGGTCTTCAGAATGCTGACGAGCAAGCTCAGCAAAATCTTTACCCAATATCAGCTCTTTATAGACATTATATGCTTTTTCTTTATCTTTAACAAGTATTTGACTTGCAGACACTTCTTTATCGAGATGCCACCAGTAATTTCTTATTTCCCAAGGTGATACCTTTACTCTCTTCCTAACAACTTGTATGTATAGGCTATTTATTGTAAGGCGATTCTTGAAATCACGTAGTCTATCTGCTACTTGTTTACCAAATCCTTTATCACGTGCATCTATAATCATAAGCTTGTCTGCTATTAACTTATCAAGAACTGCATTCTTTAGGGAATCAAGATTTGCGCCCTCAATTGGTCTATACATTTGCTTGAAACTCTCAATAGTTATAGCTTCAGCCCCTACTTTAGCAACTAATTTCACTTCACCTCTCACATATACAGGAAAAAGAGCAATAATTACTCCGATACCTAAAATTTTACTAAACATAGTGCCTCCTATTTTTCTAATCACTTTAAACCTTTTATAAGCTCTCTTGTCTTTTCTCCGTCTGCAACTATAAGTTCGGCAATCTTTGCAGTCATTTCTGTAATCATTTGGGTTATTTTTGCTCATCTCAGTAATCTTCGTATAATCCATGTATATCTTCTATGAAGGTACAAAAAGTATAATTAAACTCTCCGTGCTTCTGTAACTTAATATCATTTTTGCAACTCTAATATAAAGCCAAAGTGTATAAAAAGTCAAGTTTTTATTTTTGTAATAAAACTTTTTAGCTTTTTGGGGTCGTTAATACTCACTCTAATCTCAACTGTTCCTTTTGTTGAGCCTACCCAAGTTACAAGTGGATGATTGAGCAATGTTTTTTTAGGTAATTTTAGGAACTTAAGTCCAAATTCTCTACCTTTATTTATAACTTTTGTTATCCCAGCATCACGTGCAAGTATTTTGATTTGGATAGCAAGTAAAAGCGATTCCACTTCCTGCGGTAGCGGCCCAAATCTGTCAATCAGTTCATGTTTAAATTCATTAATTTCATGTAAGGAGTCGGCAGATGAGAGTCTTTTATATAGGCTGAACTTACGGGCTGGGTCTACATAGTAGTCTGGAATATAGCAATTTATACCAAGGTCAACAGTTGGTTCTATTCTCTTTTGTACTACTTCTCCTTTTATTCTCTTTATCTCTTCTGATAGTAGTTGTGTGTACAACTCATACCCAATTGCATGGATATGACCATGCTGTTCTCTACCCAATAAGTTACCTGCCCCTCTAAGTTCAAGGTCTCTAATTGCAATTTTAAAGCCTGCACCAAGTTCAGTATAGGTTATCATAGTTTGCAGTCTCCTCTTTGCTTCTTTTGTTATGTATTTTGGTATAAGTAAGTAGCAATAGGCACGAACATCAGACCTGCCCACTCTACCCCTTAACTGGTGGAGGTCGGCGAGTCCAAATCTATCGGCACGATTTATAATAATTGTGTTTACTTGAGGTATATCTATTCCAGAGCCTATTATAGCAGTTGAAACAAGGATATTGAAATCACCTATCAGGAACTTTAGCATTACTTCTTCAAGTTCCCGTTCCGATAGTTCTGAGTGTGCAATTCCGACATTAAAATTTGGGTCTAATTTACGAATCAGGTTTGCAATTATATTAATTGAGCGTATTCTGTTGTGTACAAAATATACTTGCCCTCCGCGCTGTATTTCACGAATAATTACCTGCTTAATAAGATTCTCATCCCACATAGAGATTTGGGTAACAATAGGTAACCTACCTTTAGGCGGTGTCTCAAGCTCAGACAGATCTCTTATTCTTGTCAGCGACATATATAGTGTCCTTGGGATAGGGGTTGCGGTTAAAGAAATTGTATCTATTCCTTTCTTTAATTTCTTTAGTTTCTCCTTTTGCTGGACACCAAATCTATGCTCTTCGTCTATAATAAGTAGACCAAGGTCATTGAACTGGACATCATTCCCAAGTAATCTGTGTGTTCCAATTACAATGTCAACGTCTCCTCGTTTAAGTCCGGCTACAATTTTTTGCTGTTTCATTCTTGTGTTGAAACGAGAAAGTGACTCAACTTTTACAGGAAACTCAATTAGTCTTTGTTTAAATGTTCTAAGGTGCTGTTCAGCAAGTATTGTTGTAGGGCATAGGAGTGCTACCTGTTTACCATCCATTACTGCCTTAAATGCAGCCCTCAAGGCGACCTCAGTTTTACCATAACCTACCTCACCACAAACAAGTCTATCCATTGATTTTTCTGATTCCATATCCATTTTTATTTCATTTATAACTTTTAACTGGTCTTGTGTCTCTTCGTAAGGAAACGAAGATTCAAGTTTAGCTTGCCATACATTATCGGGTGAAAACTTGTAACCTTTTGAAATTTTACGTTCTGCATATAATGAAAGTAGCTCATTAGTCAAATCTTGTATCGCTTTTCTTGCCCTGTTTTTCTTACGTTCCCATGCACCTGAGCCAAGTGCTGTTAATTCAGGTGGTCGCTCATAATGCCCTATATAGCGCTCAATATAACGGAGCTTGTCAAAAGGGACATATAGCTTATCTTCATCTTTATATAAGATAAGTAAACAATCTATCTCTGTATGGTTGACCTGTATTCTTTTTAACCCCTGATACAGTCCAATCCCATAGTCTACATGGACAACAAAATCACCAGGTTGTAAGGATTGGAGGTCCTCAATAGGGATTCCTTTACCTTTAAATGGGTGTATTGGTTTAACTCTTATTTTTCGTCCAAATATATCAGAGTAGGTGAAGACTGCAAGCTCAGCATCCGGTAGAATAAAGCCTTCACTTAAGTCTGACAATCTTACTTCAAGCTCAGGAAAAATTTCGAGTAGCCTTGATTTTTCAGTCTCATTTTCACAGATTACAAACACTTTATAGTGCTTAAGTTTAGCAAGTGTCTGATTAAATACATTGAGATTACCTTGATAGCTTGACTTCCCACATACATCATAGCCTTCACCTAAGTATACATAGGGGCGATTAGTCTCTTCTTGAGGTTCCACCTCTTTTATAGTATCGTATATAAGTAACGCATCTTTGTCCAAATAATCTTTGATATCGGCATCTCCTTGTGGCAGATTTATTGGCATGATTTCTGCAGTCCGGACTCTTGAGACTGAAGTCTGTATTAACGGGTCAAATTCGCGTATACTTGTTATTTCGTCGGCCATAAATTCAACCCTTAAAGGATAGGCTCGTCCATAGGGCCAGCAGTCGATTATTCCTCCCCTAACTGCAAATTCACCAAGCTCCTCAACAGTACCAACGCGGTTAAAACCAAACTCGGCTAATTTGTTTACTAATTTACTCATAGAAATATGGCTTCCAGTATTCAAATAGATTACATTTTTCTTAACCAATTCAGGAGAAGGTAGTCCCTTCTTTGGGTTTGTGACAACTATTACAGGAGCTGATTTAATAAGTGAGTTCAGTGCATAGTATAGGTCAGACATTATCTCAAGTGGAGGCGGCACTCTTTGACCCCGTCCCATCTCGGATGGGCGAGATTCATCCCATGACGGAATAAGGATTGCCTCTTTGAGGTCGCATCTCTTATTTGTCCATACCTTAATATCATCAAATAACTCATCCGGCCACGGTGTAATTATGCAAGTAGTTGGATTATTCTTTGATAGCTGTGCAATAAAGAATGATTTCAGTGCTCCATAAAGGCCCTGTATTTTTGGGCTTAACAGCGTTTTTTTAAACCTTTCTGACTTCAGGATTATAGTCTCAATATCAGCTAATGAGTTTTGCATTTTAATCTACCCATATTATAAAATTTACTAAACAACATTCAATTGTCAAGTTGTTTCTGCTTTGTGTAGTTATTATTTTAAAATGTTAAAGATAATTATTACGTGAAAACGTTAAATTT
>JASEGA010000047.1 GCA_030018315.1 bacterium
TACTAAACTCCAAATCCGCTGTGTTAAATTTGAGCTCTTTAACAATTTCTCCTGCTATAGCAGGGATGGCTAAAATAAGAGCTAAAACTATCATCCCAACCCTTCGGGCTTGAGCCCTCAAAGGCGAAGCCTTCATACTAACACACTTCTTCCCCGCAAGAGCGGGATTTCCGCTACGCTTCAACATCTTACACCTCCCTTTGAAAGAGTGAGAAAGAAATTTCATTCTCTCTTCCTTTCCCTTTTTACCTACTACCTCACCCAAACTCACAAAAAATCCCAAAATCCCCTTCATCTTACACCTCCTTGTAATTCTCCTTTTATTATTAAATAATTGGAGTTAACAATCTCCTCATATTTCCTAATACTTTCTTCACTTAAACCCGTCAGCTCCTTAATTTCCTCTACTTTATATCCTTTAAAAAGTAAGTCTTTTACCACATTATAATTTTCAACCCAATAAGCAAATGCAGTGTTTTTTCCCATACCTAATGGTTTATATAGCAAAATCTGTGTCAAATTATCTACATTTCATCTTTTAAACGCTATAACCTACTGAAAAATAGAGGCTTACAGGGCTTTAAATGAGAGTAAGAAACACTTATGAAGAAGAGCGAAGTGTTACATATGCGGACACATGTTGTCCGATATGTAACAGATAGTTTAATAAGGAATGTTAAGAGCTTTCATCCTTCTGTAGAGTTTTTGTCTAGTCCAGCCAATTATTTTTGCAGCTTTAGTTTTATTTCCGCCAGTCTTTGCGATAGCATTTATAATCATTCGTTGTTCCTCACTCATTATTTCTTCTTTCACAGGTGTAGCTATGCGGAGATTATCAGCTCTAATTATATTATCACGACATAAAACTACAGCCCTTTCAATCTCATGCTCAAGTTCCCTTACATTACCAGGCCAGTCATGGTAAAGCAGTAAATCTATTACCTCTTTATCAAAGCCTTTAATATCTTTACCCATTTGGGTTGAATATTTTTTAAGAAAATGCTGTGCAAGAATAGGTATATCACTTTTTCGCTCCCTGAGAGGAGGTAGACTTACCTTAACCACACCCAAGCGGTAGTATAAATCATTACGAAATCTACCTTCTTTTACTTCGCGTTCTAAGTCTTTATTTGTTGAGACAATAATTCGGACATCTATCTTTGTTGATGCTACTCCACCTACAGGTCTTATCTCTTTATCTTCTAACACTCTTAGTAGCTTTGCCTGTATTCCCGGAGTCAAATTGGCGACATCGTCTAAGAATAAGGTGCCACCATCTGCTTCTTCAAACAAACCCTTCTTTGTAGCTATTGCACCTGTAAATGCACCCTTTACATAGCCAAATAGCTCGCTCTCTAATAAAGTTTCTGGCAAAGCTCCGCAGGCTAAAGCGATAAATTTTTTATCCTTACGCTTACTATTATAATGTATAGCCCTCGCAACTAATTCCTTGCCTGTTCCTGTCTCACCTTCAAGTAAAACAGTAGCATCCGTATCAATTACTTTGTCTAAAATGGAATACAGCTCCTGCATCTTTAGATGGTCACCTACTATGTCTTTAAATCTATACTTTACCTCTTTTTTGGGCTTATAAACTGCTTCTTTTACAGTCTCCTTTACCTTTTGAAATCTATCAATTGCTCCTGAAATATTTTCCTTAAGTGAAGGATATTCTTCTTTATCTAACTTTTCTAACCAATCCAAAGCACGCTCATCACCAATATTTACTAACCCCTCTATCACCCATTTCTGTAGGAGTTCATCTTTTAGCTCAAATAACGAAATCAGTGTATTGAAGGCGAGTGGCCCAATCTGTGACAGTATAAAAATGGCGTAGCGGGGCTTAATTTTTTCCCTAACTGCAATATCAAGAAAAGAAGGATTATGTTTACAATTTTTAATTAAAAAGTAGTCATATCCATATTTACTTGCCAGACTCAATGTTTTCTTTATATAGTGTTTCAACTTTTGTCTTTCATCAGGTATAGCTTTTTCCAAATAAAGTTGAGAAAACAAGAAGTATACTCGCATTAGGTCGTATTTAGCTTTAAGATTTTCAATTATAGAAAGTGAATTTATTAATGTCTTTTCAGCTTCATCGAAAGCCCTCATCGCTAACTCAATCTCAGCCCTGGTTAAGAGCACACGAGCAAACCGTAAAGTTTTACCCTGTTTCTCAGCAATATTTAATACCTTATTAATGTATTGCTCCGCATGATAAAGGTCACCTTGTTTGAGATATACTTTTGCAATACCTTCTAAACAGTCGCTTTGTGTTTCTGCATCTTTAAACCTAATATTCAGTGTCAACGCTTCCTGATACTTTTCTATAGCAGATTCATATTCTCCAATTTCAGTTAACATCTCACCCATTAATGTGTAAGTGTAAGCTAATCCTCTTTTATCATTAAACTCATTACAAATTTTAATACCTGCTTCTAACCAATTTTTACATTGTAAGTAGTCTCCTCTCTCCAATGAGAGGACAGCCATATTATGATAACAGATACTAGCCCCAGGGAGTAAAGTTCTGCTATATATTTCTAATGTATTCTTAAGACTTTGTTCTGTAAGAACAAAATCGCCTTGGTCGTGGTAAATTACTCCAAGGTTGAGTAGTATCTTAGCTTGAGCGAGTGATTCTCCTGTTTTCTTACATAAAGAGAGGGCTTTATTTAGATTTTTAATTGCCTCTTTCCATTTGCCTGTCCTACGTAGAGCACGTCCTATATTATTTAATATATTTACCCGAAGTAAATAATCCTTCTCAGGCACCAATTTAAGTGCATATTCTATACTATTTAGCCCTTTATCTACATCTCCACGATCGATAGCTGTTGCACCAATTCCTAATAAAATGTAACTTAAGCCAAGCTTATCACTTTTTTTACCAAAGATTTTCTTCGCCTTCTTAAATAAGTTCATTGCATCGTCTAATTCACCCCAGTTATATAATATCTCACCTTTGTAAGCTAAAAGCCAAGGCCGATTATTTACTATATCAAGAGGTAAACTGTTTATCCAGTTGTTAACTGTACCCAGCATTCCTTTGTTAATTCTATCCCTTGCCACCTTTTCTATAAGCTCAGTTGCCTTCTCCCAACACTCTGAAGCAAGACAATAGGAAATAGCGCTCTCTATATCGTCTACTTGAATAAAATATGTAACAGCTTTTTGATACAAATCTTTAATTAACTCTTTGTCAAAAGTTTTGTTCAGCTGATTCAGTAAAAATTCTCTAAAAATTGGATGATACTTAAAAAAGTTTTCTTTCTCTTCTATAGTAGAGATGAAAAGGTTAAGGCTCAGCAGTGAATTCAGTATCTTAATAGCATTATTTATTCTAAATAGATTGTTTAATAGTTTTGGTTCCATAGATTCTAAAATAGATGACTTTAGCAGAAAAGACTGTACATCCTCTGGTAGTTTTTGCATTATTTCACTACTAAAGTATTCAAATACTTTTTCACCAGCCCTCAAGTAGGTATCTATTACTTCAGCAGGTTTTTTATAACTTAATTCTTGTGATATAAGTTGAAGTGCAGTAATCCAACCCTTAGTGCGTTCCTCAAGCTTGTTTAATTCTATATCCGGAATTTCTATCTTGTAAACATCCTTAAATAGATACTTTACTTCTTCTCCTGTAAATTGTAGGTCTTCCTTTTTAAGCATAAACAATTCCTGTTTTGCACTTAACTTTGCCAATCGAATAGTAGGTAAAACGCGAGTTGAGATAATTAGGTGTAAGTTTGAAGGTTGATGTTCAAGAAGGTAGTCTAAAGTATCATTTATTGTAGTTGAGTCCCTTATTAAATGATAGTCATCTATAAATACGAAAAGCTCATCCTTTAAAGTCTCCATAAGTTCGTTAATAAGTGTACCAACTACTATCTCAAAGTTAGCAGATATATCTTTTACATTCTTAATAACAATTTTTGTTTTATTACCAAAGTTAGGATAAGCCTGTGAGATACTTTCTACAAGATAAGACATAAAGACTATAAGGTCGGTATCAGTTTTATCTACGGTATACCATGCTTTTCTATGTTGATTAATCTCTGACGCCAAGTCTAAAATAAGTGTTGTTTTGCCATAGCCAGCATCTGCTGAGACTAAAATGAGTTTCTTATCTAGATTACTACGGAGTAAATCTAACAGTCTTGTCCGCTTAAGTATATTTTTACCAAGCTTGGGTGGAGTAATTTTTGTCTTTACAATTAAATATTCGTCCATCTAATACGACTTAGATTTTGACTCTACTTCTCTAATTATACGATATATGTTAAGAGTCATAACACCTGCAATAATAAGTGCCAGAGCAATGAATAATCCTATACCCCAGCCAAGTCCCTTCCAATTTCCCGTAGCTACTTGTATAGTAGCATAGATTAAATATGTGAACATTGCTATGATTACTGCCTTTAGACTGAAGATATTTCTAATCACTACTCTTCTTATACTTTCAATACTGTGCACATCTAAAGACTGGACTCGTGCTTTTGAGATTGGTAAGTTGACAAATCTTATTGGAGTTGAACTTTTGACCATAAATGAAGTTGCTACTGTCATTAAAGTATATAGTCCTATTTGAACGAATGGTATAACAAGTATATGTGATTTTGGACCCCATGCATCAGGCTTACCAGATGGACCAAAGTGGGTTGGAACTTTCTTGGGCAAGTCAGGATAAGTTGTGACTACAAGATAAAAACTACAAAATATTAAGAAAAGAAACACAAATTCTAACCATACAGGATAATAGTTGCTTAACTTTTTACTCATTACTTATTATGAGGACATATATGGACGAGGGCTGAATCAACTTCTTCTAAATCCTCTAACCTCTCTCTGACTGCATTTGCTATTTCATCACCCTCTATTACTGAACTTTTTGAATCCACTTTTATATGTAAATCTACACTCACACCTCGTCCAAGTTGTCTAACTCTCATTTCATGCATTCCTAATATAGAGATTAAAGCAGCAACTGCCGCAATACTTCTTGGTGCAACTGGTCCTTTAATAATGCTTAAAATAGCACGATAACCTGTAATAACACCTATAGCAACTAATGTTAAAGCAACAAATAGACCCACCAAAGGCTCAGCTTTATAATGGCCATAATGATGAGATACATCTCTTGGTCTTAAAGATACTCTAAACCCAAGTAAAGCTACACTTGTTGCAAGTAGGTCTGAGAGGGAATGGAAGGCATCATTTATTAAGGCGATACTTTTACCCAATATACCAAAATATAATTTTAGTATAAATAACCCTATATTACCAAATATTCCTAAATAAAAAGCATTTTACTCATTTTAATATCGTGAGCACTATATGGCATATCAACCTATTTCCAGACTCCAGGTATTTTTTGGCCACAAAACTTGCATTTCCCATTAATTATGTTATTCTCGGGTACATAATAGCCAATCCTACGGATAAGTAGCTTACCACAATTTGGACAATAAGTATTTTCTGCTTTATGGCTTGGTATATTTCCAATATAAACATATTTTAATCCAACTCCTATAGCTATCTTACGAGCTTGCTCAAGCGTCTCAATAGGGGTAGGTGGTAAGTTCTGCATTTTATACATAGGCCAGAAGCGAGAGAAATGTAAAGGGACTTCAGCTCCTAAACTATCCCTTATCCACTCGCACATCTTCCTTATAGTTTTAGGGTCATCATTTTTTGTTGGTACGATTAGGTTTGTAATCTCAATCCAAACTCCCTCTTCTTTTAAAATCTTTAAACTTACCTTTACAGGCTCTAATTCAGCCTCACATAGTTCTTGGTAATATTCATCAGTAAACCCTTTTAAATCAATGTTAGCTGCATCCAAATATTTACAAAGCTCTTTTAAAGGCTCCGGGTTTATATAACCGTTAGAGTGCATTGTATTTTTAATTCCTGCTTTTTTAGCTATTTTTGCAGTCTCTAACATATACTCGTAAAAATTAACAGGCTCACTATAGGTGTATGCAATTGATGGGCACTTATTTTCTTTAGCCATTCGTACTACTTCATCGGGTGGGAGCCACACATTTTCAGTCTCTTCTGGTGGTCTTTGTGATATTTCCCAGTTCTGACAGAATTTACACCTGAGGTTGCACCCAGCAGTAGCAATTGAAAAGACTTCACTCTTTGGAATAAAATGGAATAATGGCTTCTTTTCTATGGGGTCAATATGGACTGCGCAAGGTATCCCATAATTAAGAGTCATTAGCTTACCGGCTTGGTTTTCTCTAACTCTACAATATCCCCTTTGTTTTGGTTTAAGCACACAATTACGTGGACATAAATGACACTGAACAAGTTTATCGTTTAGCTTCTCCCAATACATTGCTAAACGAGGGACAAGCTTGACACTTTTAGATTCTAATTGAAATTCCAAACTTACAAGCCCAATCAATAGAGTTGCAATAATTATCGGGATTTTAACCCTCATAAAGCACCATTATAATCAAAATACTTAAATTATCAAGTAAAAATTAGACGTATGTCACTTTCAAGCAAAAATGTCCTCTTTAATTTTTAAGCTAAAATGTCCTCTATCTGTCTAATAG
>JASEGA010000048.1 GCA_030018315.1 bacterium
ATAGAGGACATTTTACCTAAAAAATAAAAGAGGACATTTTTGCTGAAAAGTAACACTCAAAATGCAAGACCTTTGCCATTTGTGCTTCTGTATTACCTCTTGCACCAGCATAGGTCATAGCTAAAGCTATTGAGATACTGTAAGGTGAAAAGAACAGATTGCCTTCCCGTTCTTTTAGATTTCCATAGAGTTCAATTGCAAATTTATTACTTCCCTCCACCACTGTTTTCTTGTCAGCATCGGCAACCTGAGAAAAAACTACTCTATTAAAACTGGGGAGCGATACACTAATAACCAATGAAACCACCAAAAACTTATAAACTCTACGCATGTCAACCTTCCTATTATAACATATAATTGCTTTTTATCACGAAAACACGAAATGTTGAAAAACGAAATTTCCTAAATTGTTATGGTTAAAGGAATTAAGTTTTTCGTGATTTCGTCCTTTCGCGTCTTCGTGATAATTTTTTGAGTTGTCAGACAGCCTCATAGGTTCATTTTTCACTCTCATTTTAATTTATAATTCTCTTTACAAGCTCATCTGCCACCTTAAATGGATTTAATTCCTTATTATACACCTTTTCTACTATTTTATCGAGTTCCCCTTCTTTAAGTACATCTCTCTTAAGACGTTCGCTTATTTTACTTTCTACAAGCTCTGTTATCCGAAGCTTCATTTTCTCTTTCCTATTAGATTCAAAGTTGCCACTCGTTTTTAGATATCCTTTGTGAGTCTCAATCATATGGATGAGTTCGTCTATCCCACTATTTTCAGTAGCTATTGTCTTAATTATTGGGTATTCCCATGCTCGCTTTGTGCCACGGAGCTCAGATGTAAATTTAAGCTCAGCGACCATACGCTCAGCCCCTTCCCTATCACTCTTGTTTACTACAATTATATCTGCAATCTCAAGTAGTCCTGCCTTCATTGCCTGGATTGAGTCTCCTGATTCTGGAACAAGGACTACTATAGTGGTATCACATAAATTAGCAATGTCAAGTTCTACTTGTCCTACTCCTATTGTTTCAATTATTATGTAGTCCATCCCAAACGCATCCATAACGAGTGCTACATCCTTTGTTGTATTAGCGATACCACCAAGACTACCCCTTGATGCCATACTTCTTATAAATACACCTTCTCTTGCTGTAAGGCTTGCCATTCTAACTCTATCCCCAAGTAATGCACCACCAGAGAATGGTGATGTTGGGTCTACTGCAACAATTCCTACCCGCCTTGACTCAGCGAGGCAGGCTTTATTGCCTTTATCAAGTAATTTACCTGTAAGCTTGTCAACGATTGTAGATTTGCCAGCTCCCGGTGGTCCGGTTATCCCTATATAATAAGCCTTACCAATATATGGGAAGAGTGCTTCTAAGATATCTGTGGCACCATCATTTTCAACTCTACTAATTATGCGCGCAAGTGCTACTTTGTCTCCTTTAAGTAACTCCTTTATAAGGTCTCTACAATGCATCTGCCAGCAACTCGGCGATATCCATCACCTGTAGCTCTGCATTCATAGTTTTGATGCTATCTTCAAACATCTGTAAACAATACGGACAGGCGACGGCTAAGATTTCAGCCCCTGTACCAAGCACTTGCTTAACTCGTACATCGGCTATCCGTTCCACTATTGGCCAGTCATGCCATAGCCCAATGCCGCCGCCACCACAACATAAGCTGTATTCACGAGAAAAGTTAGGTATCTCAACTAACTCCAGCCCAGGTATACTCTTTAATACTTCTCTTGGCTCATCATATATACCATTCTGGCGCCCAAGTGTACACGGGTCGTGGTATGCAACTCGTTTATTAAGTGGTTTTTGTGGAATAAGTCTCTTACTCTTGATGAGTTGTGAAAACAATTGTGTTTGGTGTAAGACTTCAAAGTTTGCACCAAATTCTGTATACTCTTTCTTAAAAGTAGAATAACAATGAGGTGATGTAGTTAATATTTTATGGACACCAGCCTTCTTGAATGCAGTGATATTAGATTTGGCAAGCTCTTTGAATACTTTTTCAGCACCCGCTCTCCTGATACTCTCACAGCAACACTGCTCTTCTTGCCCAAGTATACCGAATGACACATTTGCACTTTTCAAAATCTTAACTGTAGATTGAGCTACATTTTTTGCACGTGTATCATACGCTGGTATACAGCATGAAAAATAGAGAAATTCCATATCTTGCCTGAAGGCTGGTATATCTAACCCATGTGCCCAGTTGCCTCGTTTTTCTCTTGGCTCTCCAAATGGGTTCCCGACATTATAGATCCTGGAAATTACTGCCTTCAAGTCATGAGGTAATGTTCCATAATCAACGAGTATTCTGCGTATAGCTCTCATAATATTTGGTATACTAACACCGTGTGGGCACTCATCAGTACAAGCCTCGCAGCCTACGCATCTGAATATTTCTTCTACTTCTTTTGCTACCTCTTCTTTGACTTCGCTACTTATGGTTACACCAAGTTTAACTGCTTGTGGTATCCTATAAACCGGAAATTCAACTGTTTTCACCTGATACCAAGGACATACGCTCATACACTTGCCACACTGATAACATTTATAGGCATCTATACCACCTGTCTTAAGAATAGCATCCCTAACTTCTGTATCCAATGTAATTACACTACCCATTATCTTTCACAATGGCTTAACAACCCCTTTTTCAACTTTACTACTGCTCTTCTCATTTGTCAAGACAAAAGGAACTCGTTTCCATTTCTTCAATTAAAAACTTGACTTATGTATGTCTTATCCGTAAAATTAGTGTCATGAATAGTGTGAGACTATTTAAGTTAAGAGAAGAAGTTAATAAAGTAGATGCATTCTTGATTACTGAGCTCCCTAGTATACGATACCTTATTAACTTTACTGGGTCCAGTGGGGTATTACTTGTTACGCAAGAAGAAGCAATCTTCTTTACTGATTTCAGATATAAAGAACAAAGTGAAAGAGAAGTTAAGGGCGCAGAGACCGTTATAGTTAAAGAATCACTCCTTGAGCTTGCTCATCATCCAATTATTAAATCATTGAAAAAGATAGGGTTTGAACAAGAAATAAGATATTCAACATATTGGAAGCTTAAAAACGAACTAAAGAATAAAAGACTTGTTCCACTTAAAGATAAGGTAGAAAGACTGAGAATGTTGAAAGATATAGATGAAATAACCAATATTAGAAAAGCAGCTAATATTGCAGATTCTGCGTTTAAAGATGTAAAGTCTACTATAAAGCCTGGGGTAAAAGAGAAAGACATAGCTATTGAACTTGAATATCAATTAAAGAAGAGAGGTGCATCCGGTACCCCATTTGATACAATTGTGGCATCAGGTCCAAATGCAGCTCTACCGCATGCAAGGGCAGGAAATAGAAAATTAAGAGATAGAGATACTGTTATCATTGACTTTGGTGCAGTCTACAATGGCTATGCATCTGATATGACAAGAACGCTGATACTTGGCAATAATCAAAAAGCAAATAAGATTTACAGACTTGTCCTTGATGCACAGCTAACTGCTATAAGTAATGTAAAACATGGTATCTCATTGAAGAAACTCGACCGTATTGCAAGAGATGTAATAACCAAAGCTGGCTATGGTAAATGCTTTGGTCATTCACTTGGCCATGGGGTTGGGCTTGAAGTCCATGAAGCGCCAAGAGTATCATCAAATAGTGAGGACTACGCACAGGTAGGTATGGTTTTCACTATTGAACCCGCTGTATATATTAAAGATTTTGGTGGCGTCCGTATAGAGGATATGGTGGTGGTTAAAGATAGTGGGGTTAAGGTAATCACACATTCACCTAAATGAGAGCATTTGTAGCGATAAAAATCCCGACTGAGATAATTGAAAAAGTGGCTCAACTCCAAGAGAGTTTAAAAGAGGTACAAGGTGTTAAGTGGGTAAAACCTGAAAATATTCATCTTACACTAAAGTTCCTGGGTGAAGTGAAAGACGAACAAATAGAAACTGTAAAATCAGCAATTAAATCTTCTATACAAGGCATCAAACCGTTCAATATTTCACTTTCAGACATTGGTGGGTTCCCTAATTTAAGGCGCCCAAATGTGTTATGGATAGGCGTAAAAGAGGGCAAAGATAAACTTATTGGGCTTATAAATAAATTAGAAAAAGAATTATCTAAACTTGGCTTTGAACCTGAAGCTCGTGAGCCATCACCCCATTTGACAATTGGAAGGATCAAGAAAGGGCAAAAACCAGAAATCAAGAACCAAAAATTTGAAACCTCCGCATTTACCCCGCCTCTTATCAAAAAAGAAGCGGGGTTTATTGCAGACAAAGTTTATCTGATAAAGAGTACACTCACTCCAGAGGCTCCCGTATACACAGATATTGCAGAATTTAAATTTTAAGCTCTATGGAATAGACCAAAGACATATACTCCGTATATAAGCAGTATAACTCCACCTTTCAGTCTTGACGAAAATTTAGGTAGCCTTACAAACAGGGCAGTAGCCACCATAACGAGTAGCATAATTGGTAAATCGTATAATATGGACTGATAAGAGATAGGCACTGGCCTTATAATGGAAACTACTCCCAATACCCATACTATATCCAGAAAGTTTGCCCCAATAATATTTCCCATAGATAATGCATGGTGCCCTTTGATTAGCGATGCGATAGCAGTTGCCAGTTCTGGTAAAGAAGTGCCACCAGCGACAATAGTGAGCCCTATAGCAAGCTCTGATACTCCCAAAGCTCTTGCAATGTCAATCCCACTTTTAACAATCCCTCTACTACCACCTACTACGCATAGGGCACCAAGAATGAACAAAAGAACCTCGTTCCTCATACCCTGTGGTTTGACTTCTACATCAAGAACTGCCATCTCTATTGACCGCTTTTTCATAATCTTTGCGATATAAAAACCATAGAAAACAAGTACAAGGACAAGAACTAAACCATCTATTCGGCTTATTATAAAACCAAAAGATAAAAGTAAAGCTAATATACCACTCCCTATCATAAATATCAACTTTGTCTGCAGCTCTGCCTTTTGATAAACTATTTTAGCTCCTATCAGCCAAGATAACCCTAATACAAGCCCAATATTACATGTGCAGGACCCAATCGCATTCCCAAAAGCTATATCAGTATGGCCCATGCCAGCAGAGGATATGGAGACAGTGAATTCAGGTAGTGTTGTCGCAAACGCAACTATTGTAGCACCAATTACTATCTTTGGGACTCTTGCAATCTCAGCTATAGCGACAGAGGCATCGGTAAACCAGTCTGCTCCTTTGACGATGAAAAATAACGAAACGCAAAGTATAAAAATACTTAGAATCAAATCGCCCTCCTATAATATAAATAGAGTTAAACTATTATCTAATTATACCACTCTGTCAATAAAAATCGGTAAAAATGTCACTTTCAAGCAAAAATGTCCCCTTTAATTTTTAAGCTAAAATGTCCTCTATCTGTCTAATAGAAGTAGTGAAGCGA
>JASEGA010000049.1 GCA_030018315.1 bacterium
ACATGAGGACATTCTTGCTTAACAATAAGGAGGACATTCTACCTTAACAGTAACACTCTTTTTATTTCACTATCACCAATTTCTGTGTGATTACTTTACTATTATGCTCTAATCTACAGAAATATACACCATTTGGTAAGGTTTTAGAGCTCCAGTGAGCAGAATAATAGCCGGGTGCCTTTTTCTCATTCACAATTGTTGCTACAAGTTCACCAGTTATATTGTAGACCTTAAGTGAAACTATTCCAGTGACCGATACTTCGTATCTTATCATAGCCTCCGCTCTAATTGGATTTGGATAGCTCTGTAATATCAGCCCATCTCCATAGGGACAGGTCGCAGTCTCAATCACCCCAGTAGGTAGCTCAAAGTAACCATCCTTAGATTCGCATGGTATAGGGTTTGCATTTGGGTCAGCAAGTGTCACATCTTTTAGTTGTAATGGAGAGCTCCCATGGCCCATAACTTGCCAAGTAATATAAGCTATAGTACCACTACCAGTTGCACCAGGAGAAGGGTAAAAAAGGGCACAGAAAACATATTGGATGTCACCCAAATCATTATCTATCGGACCAACCCCAAAGAGAGTCTGCCCAAACTCTTTCAAAAATGGTCCCTCTTCAACCTTAAGACAATGTAATACTTCTGGATTAAAGGTCATACCAAAGTTCCAACCGTAAAGTAGTGGCGTAGTGATATTACTTATATAAATGGAATCTACAAAAGTATCACCAACTGCTGGTGGCGGTCCAATAATAGTATCCGGTTCTACTGACATTACAATCTTCTCTTCCACCTCTTCTTTATCCAACCGGATAAGTAAGACTTGAGCACTCTTGGATATTTGGATTATGCACTGACCGGCTATGATAAATCCACCATCTCGAGTCTGCTTACCAAAAAAGCCCAAAGCATCTCTTCCATAGAAGAATTTATCCCACAGCTTATTCCCTAATTCATCTGTTCGAAATGACCAAAGACCTCTCAATGCAGTTTCTGGAACAAAAGATAGAGTCCATCCTGTCACGAAAAATCCGCCACCCTGTACCTCTTGTACACACATGCCTACATCCTCGTAGTCTCCACCATAGGTCTTAGTCCATAATATATCACCTAATTCATTGGTTCGAATGAGCCAGATATCCGCTTGCCAACCTGGAAGACTACTATAGGACCAGGTCTCTCCAGTTATAACAAAACCACCATCCTCTGTCTCATCAACACTATAACCTCTATCATCAAATTCGCCACCATAAGTTTTATCCCATAGCTTATTACCTAAACTATCCGTCTTTATAAGCCATACATCTGCCCCGCCTACACTATAAGAACAAGTATATCCAGTTATAATAAAACCGCCATCCTTAGTATTTTTTATATCAAAACCACCGTCATCGAATTCTTCTTTACCATAAGCTATATCCCATAACTTATTACCTAAACTATCTGTCTTTATGAGCCATACATCTTCTTTTTGCTCAATTCCCACTTTGAGACTTTTTCTCCCAACAACAATAAAGCCACCATCCTCTGTCTCTTGTACACATTTACCCCAATCCTCTCCAGTTCCACCAAAAGTATTAGTCCATAGAGTATCACCAGATTTGTCAGTCCGAATAAGCCATACATCACAGTTACCTGCCCCATAAGACATAGTATATCCAGTGACAATAAAGCCACTATCTTGTGTCTCTTGCACACAAAAGCCCATATCAGCTTTATCTCCACCATATGTTTTCCTTCATAGTTGAGATGGCTGACCATAAAGTATACTACCAACAAGTCCCCCAAAAATTGAGATACCTAAAATACTACGCATATCCACCTCCTTTTACCACGAATAACATTGTATTTATGAAATCCGTGGCTATCCTCTCCCTGCTTCCTTAAACTACAACACCACAAATGGCTCAAATTACACTCATATTACATCACATCCTGTTTATTTTCTTTTACAGCCGTTTATTTCTATAATCGAATTAACTTCATAGTTTTATTAAACTTGTCGGCTTCAAGTTTATAGAAATATACTCCAGAACCTACCTCTTTGCCAGAAAAATCTTTCCCATCCCATTTAATTGAATAAGTTCCAGGCTTCTTCTTTTCATCTACAAGAGTTCTCACAAACCTGCCAGTGAGGTCGTAAATCTTAAGAGAAATCTTACTTTCAACAGGCAATTGATAGCGAATAACTGATAACTGCCTGAATGGATTTGGATAGATTTCTAACTGCTCTGTCCCCATTTTTCTGCCCTTTACCTCCTCAACTCCACTCTCTACACACTGAATTACACTCACATTGCTGAGTCCATAATTGCCACAGTAAACCTTATTATCTGTGCTATTATAGACCATAAATTCAGCACTTGCCCCACCACCCAGTGCCATGAAGATGAAATAACCACTCTGTCTTTGCTCTAATGAGACAGTTGAAACAATTTCATCACTCTCACAGTCTATTACCTGAACTATTAATTGATAATCAGAGTATGCTGCCAAGCAATGGCCATAGATACGGTTATTAAGAGGATTGTATATCAAAGCGTTAACCTGTTCCGTAAGTATCTTTTTAATTATCTCATCTGACTTACCATCAATCACATAGACCTGTGGAGCCTGAGAAGCACCTATTAACCCCACATACAACTTGTTCTTAACTGGATTGTATTCAGATGCCAAACATATATCAGGAAGCTCTATAGTCTTAATTACCTGATCAGTAGTTCCGTCGATGACCTTTACACACGGGTTCATCTCAAATAGACTAGGATCAATAGAGTAAATCTTATTACTTACTGAATTGTACAATACTTTCCAAGGCGTCCCTCCCACTTCAATATTAGTAAGCAACACATCATTTACTGCATCAATGACACAAATTGAACCTGAGAAGAACACACCATAAACCTTTCTATCTCTTGGATTACTGGTAAAACCTTCCAAATAATCCCCTACAGAGATGGTTGTAATTATCTCATCTGTTGCCCCATTAATTATAGTGATACCTCTACTACCATCACAATAAATCTTATTGGTAGTTGAATCCCAAAAAACTACATGTGGCGCCTCTACTTGAATATTAGTAATCACAGTATCGCCGAGCCCATCAATAACCTTAACTATATTTGCAAGCATACTTGGAACATATACCTTATTATTTAACTCGTTAAATACAGGGAAACCAAACCAAAACCCTTCATCACTAAGTATTTTATTTATCACCTGATTAGTCCTTCCATCCATGATACAGACAACCCCTGTAGCCTTGTTATACCCTCCTGCATAATATGACTGTGTAAGATAAACTTTATTATTTAGCTTGTTATAACACCCAGCAGATACAGGGTCTCCAATTTTAAGCATAGTAACTACATCAGCATCGCTATTAATAATACTAGCTCCTCCTACACAATGATTAGAAGAGCACATCGTATTTTTAGTTGAATTATAAGCAAGCTGAGTACAGGTAGGGCCTGCACCAGTCCGTCCAGCCCCTATTATCTTATTACTCACTCCATCAATAATAATGAGTGTATCATTGTAGAAATTTCCACTCGCACAAAATACAGCGTCACTAATTGAATTATAGGCTAGGGTATAGTGAGCACTAAACGCAGGAAGAACAGGTAGTGATACTTTTGCAATTTCTATATCTGAACCGCTCTCAATAATGGAAACATAACAATAAGATTCAGTTTCGGTACCAGTCTTCCAATAGGCATAGATTTTGTTATCTACTGGGTTACAGAGAATACCTTGAACAGGCTGAGTAACATCTATCTGAGTAATTATGCTATCACTGCTATCAATCACTGTCACAGCGCTGGTTGATGCATTACCACAATAGACCTTGTTATTGTTTGGATTGTATGTCAGCATCCACGGGTTGCCTCCCACATCAAGTTCTGCAACAACTTCAAGAGATGAGCCTTCAAGAACAAGAACTGTAGGTGCAAGATCCCATACACTACTAAGGTATAGCTTATTTACATTAGGATTACATAATATATCAAAGACCATACGACCAGAAAACTCAACCTCTTTCACTATAGTATCAGTTATCCCATCAATACAGGTAATACGGCTGATGATAGGAATTGGGCTGGAGGTTCTAGTCTTGTAGTATATCTTATTAGTGTTCGGGTTACAGTCTATCCAGACTCCCCACCGTGGCCATGCCCCTTCACTTAAGTCAATTATCTTCTCCACAGTATCAACAGAACAATCAATGACTACTAACTTACCACTCTCAGTGGCACAGTATATCTTATTAAGAGTCGGCAAGTAAGCAAAACGCCGAGATTCTGGAATATAGAGCACGAGACTTGCGTTTACATCGCCAGCATCATCAACAGTAATTGTTTTCAACTGAGAGTTAGTTGCCCCATCAATTATTGTTAACCTTCTACCGCCGTAAATGTAGAACTCATTATTAGTGGGATTGTAACACACTTGCCTGGGCATCACTCCTCCAAGTGAGTCCGGTATCCAGACAGTTGCATCCAGAATGTCATTGCCAAATGAAAGAATTGGCAAATTTGAATTTGCTTCAGAGATAGAAGTCATTAACCTGCATCTACTTATCAATGGATTTACAGAAGCAATGGGTCCGTTAATCTGTTGAATCCAGGGCGATGCATTGAGACCAGTTTCAATATCCATGGAAGAAGAGCGCAACCTTACAAGGTCTACAACAACACTGCCTCCCCTTCTCAAGCCAAAATCACTTGCACCTAACTTAACACCATACCCTATGCCAATAACTAAAAGCATAGCCACAATAAAAATTTTCCTCAACATTTTACCTCCTGTGTTTAGGTTATGTCAGAATTTTGCTTACTTGTTGGTAAACAAATTTGACATACCTTTCCTAAAAACATACACTTTTCATATGGACACACTTTTTTATCCACTATAGGTAGACTCATATCGGGGTAAGTAGTGTCCTCTCTCTTACCCAAGCAGAGGAGTCTACCTAATTTTTGCACCATAAAATCACCCCCTTAATTTGGTGAGGCTATTTAGCATTCGTAATCCTTTGCAAATAAAGAGACTACAGATGCTAAAATTTTTAAATCACCTCCCACTTTTTG
>JASEGA010000050.1 GCA_030018315.1 bacterium
CAAGTCAGAGGTTGAAAATCAAAGGTGCCAAAAATATTTATTCAACAAAGCAAGAAAAAATTGACACACGGAAAGATTAAGCTATAATTTATAACAGATGTCACTTTGAACCCTTCACTTGTCATTCTGACCTCCTCCACTGTTACCCTGAACGAAGTGAAGGGTCTCGTAGTTGTCAGGGCAGACTCCGTGAAGAGTCTGTGCAGAGATGAAAATTTTACTTTTATTGTTAGTACTCGCTCCTGTCAAAAGAAGTCCGAGTACTGCTATTCTATTATCAATATTTCCTGGGGGAGGTCAGTTTTATACCGAGAATTACATAAAAGGGGCAGTTTTTGCAACTATTGAGACTACACTTTTAGGATTTACAGTTTATGCACACATTAAGGCAGAAAATGCAAAGCGAGATAAAGATTGGCAAAGTTATGAATATCACTCTAACAGGCGGTACAATTTACTATGGTGGGATGGCATTGTTTGGGCACTCTGTACAGCAGATGCGTATATATCAGCACACTTCTACGGATTTGAAAGAAAAGGTAAGCTTGAAGTAGGATTTAGATTTTAAATATTTCACATGAACCATAAACCACAGATGAACACAGATATAGATGCAGGACTATGTGGACTGGAAGATGGGCTAAACTTGCTGGGGATTAGATTGTCAGATTTAGAGCTTAAGAAGTTTGAAATTTATCACAGAGAGCTATTAAACTGGTGTGAAAAGGTAAATCTTATCTCGGAAAGGGATAGGACAAAAATAGTTACTCGTCACTTCCTTGATTCCTTATCAGCAGCTGAATTTATACCACTCCGTGGTGAACCACATAGAGCTCGTGTCCTTGATGTTGGGAGTGGGGCTGGGTTTCCTGGTATTCCAATAAAGATTGCAAGACCTGATATTGAACTTGATATACTTGAGCCCAGGCTTAAGAGGGTTGAATTCCTTAATCATTTAATAAAGGCTATAGAGGTAGAGGCAAAAATTTATAGAGAAAGGGTGGAGGATTTCAAACTCAAGTCTTACGATGTCATACTTTCAAGGTCAGTCGGTAACCTCAAATGGCTTACTAAAGTGGCAGCCCCAATTTTAGCATCAGATGGTAGGATTGTGACCTATAAAGGTTCAAGATTCTCTGATGAGTTTAAAGAAGTCCGAGGATGGAATCTCATTTACAGGAAACAACGCGAATTTGTGGCTGGCACAATTGTAGTCTTAAAAAAGAAATATTAACCCCAAATAATGGCGTAAAGAAACCACGAATTTACACGAATGGGCACGAATTATATTTAACTTCAAAAAGATGCAAAAACATCTTCTTCTATGCAAGGCATTTTACCTAAAAAGTGAAACATCGCAAGTTTCTATTCCTTTGATCTCATTAGCGTTAATTCGTGTTTATTTGTGGTTAATGAATAATTTGAGTTAAATCTGACGTAAACTGAAAAAAGCTGTTTAAATCAATAAATATGGAGCTTAAAGAGGTAACACCTCAAGCAGTCTGTAAGTTGATTGACCATACATTACTGAAGCCTGAAGCTATTGAGTCAGAAATTAAAAAACTTTGCAATGAAGCGATTGAGTTTGGCTTTTTTGCTTGCTGTATCAATCCTTGTTGGGTAAAGCTAGTTGTCAATGAGCTAAAAGGGACAGGAGTCAAGGTATGCTCAGTAGTTGGCTTCCCCCTTGGGGCTACGACTGCTAAGGAAGAGGAGGCAGCTAAATGTGTAGATGATGGAGCAGATGAGCTTGATATGGTAATCAATATTGGATGGCTTAAGTCTGGCTTGTATCAGGAAGTAGAAGCTGACATAGAACAAGTTGTAGATGCAGCTCAAGGTAAGCTTGTTAAGGTAATACTTGAGACAGGTGTACTTACAAGGGAAGAGAAGATTCGTGGTGCCCAAATCACAATTGAGGCAGGCGCCAATTTTGTCAAGACGAGTACAGGGTTTGGGTATGGTGGTGCGACTATTGAAGATGTGAAACTGTTACGAAAAGTAGTGGGTCCAAATTTTGGTGTCAAAGCATCTGGTGGGATAAAGACATGGAAACAGGTGATTGAATTCATTCAAGCGGGTGCATCAAGGATTGGCACTTCTTCAGGTGTCCAAATTATTCAGCAATGCCCAGAATACAAAAAGCCTTAATGTAGATTAACTATCGCACAAGATACATCTTATTTGTCGCGGTATAGCCTACTGTCTCCAATCTGTAAAAGTAGATGCCACTCAACAAAATAATTAGTAGTCCGTTCTCCCCTATTTTATTATTTTTTCGTATCTTCGTTCCGAAGGATCCTGTGGAGATGATTTTTTGAATTGTCAGACAGCCTTTCTGTTATATTTTATTTAGCCATCCAACTCTTCTATAAGAAAATCTACTTCAATATAATTGTTTTCTCTGTAGTTGTCTTGCTATCAATCTCTAGTCTGTAAAAGTAGTTGCCTGCTGGGACTCTATTACCCCTGTCATCTGTACCATTCCAGATAACGAGGTACTCGCTAGGTGTCTGAGTTCCTGTAAACAGTGTTTTAACTACTCTACCAGAGAGGTCGTAAATTTTCAAGGAGACTACCCCTTTTTGAGGGACCTCATAGTTAATTGTAACCTTATCAGAAACAGGAGTTGGATATACCTTCATGTTAAGTTCAGATGGAGGATTAACCGCACTTTGAAATTCCTCAATCTTTACTTGTGGTATCTCGTATTTAATCCTGATACTAACAAATCTATGACTCGCAGCTGCATCCACAGCAGGCAATCCTACAGAGGCAGTATATCTGAAAGTAGCATTATCAATAACACCGTAGTTTATTGTATTATCCGTAAGTTCTTGTATCCCACTACTTCCACTACTATTGACGCTCGCTATTATCTCGCCTGGTCCCATTTCTCCTAACCGTATACGGGCCATATTTGCTACTATATCTAGGGAGCCATGCGTATCGAAAACCCATGCCTTAAACTCTGTTATTTCTGCGCTATCAGGAAGATATACAGGTGATAGGAACACATTGCCCTCAACAACATTGGTAGGACGGAGTTCAAAACTACCATTTATATAACCTTGAGTGCTGTACCAAGGATGGAAGGCAACAGGTGGTATACTATAATATTTTGTATCTGCATAAGTCACACTACAAATACCTTCAGTAAAAAATGCCACAAATAAAGCAGCCGACAAAACCATCTTTACTCGTTTCATCTTGCCTCCTTTCAAGCTTTTAATAGCTTGAGTTAAAAATTTATAAAAACACAAGCACTTTCCCCTAATTCCCCAATTTATATCTTCATACTCTCACCTCCTTAATACCTTGCTCATATAAGATTCCTATTTTTACATATATTACTTAGCCAAATTCTCCTTTGCCTTAATTTCAGCCATCGTCTTGCCCTGGTAAGCTTCGTACGCAATTATCGCCCGTCTAGGGGCTATTATTGTAAAATCTTCGGAGACTTTATATATCCAGAATCCAAGTGGCAACTCAAGGAACCTCACTTTACGAGTATTGTACTATTTTCCCACTCTCGGGCCGCAAACGGGCACCAATAGGCACTCCGTACAACCTGCGTTCTGATAAGCTTGGTAACCGCTTACGAGTCCATGTGTAAGGAAAAAATCTATCCATTCGGTTGTCTCTATAGTCTTTCCCTCGTTCATCTCAAGTCCTACTCGAGGGCCTATCAACAAACTGGCAAGAAATGGATTGATGCCCCCTTTTTTCTGAGGAATAACTACCTCACCCTTTTTCTCTGTGGGGACACTTTCTTCCTTTTTCTCTTGGGTAGTGACTTTATCTTTCTCTTTTGCGGGAGTGGTAGTTTTACCTTTCTTGCACCACAGAGGAACAGCCAAAGTCCATAAAAGAGTCACTGTTGATACAATGATTAAAGTGCGCCTCATCACTCACCTCCTTTCATTCTCTGATGCTGTTTAGCATTCCATAGATACTCATCTACCAAGAATCTATAAGCACCAATAAATAAGTATTAACATTTGGTCTGTCCCTATACCGAACCCCACTTCCCTCTCAAAGAACGCCTTAGTTTTAACTCTATTTTTATGCGTTTCGGCTCTTTTATTGTAATGCTTTTTCCATCCTTGTGAAAAACTGCTCTTATTCCCACTGTAAGATTTTTTGTCTTTGGATGTTTTATAGAATACCTTACGATCTCAAACTCATCTTCCTTTAGGGAAATGACCCATTTTGTCTTACCATTTATTTTTACAGAGTAGGTTCCCTCAGTATTTTTACTTAATTCAACAGCCATTGTTTACCTTCTTTCCACCCAACAACTCTAGGCTTAGGTTAAATAAATAATTAGTTAAACAGGGAATCGACAAATAACTAAATATAGGGATTAAATAAAGGCTGGGATTATTATATAATACTACGAGAGAGAGAGTGTGTGTGTGTGGACATTTTTATTTCCTTAATTGCATATATACTCTAAATTTATCACTTTGTCAAGAAGAAATGTATTAAAAAGTAACCCACACCCTTTCTTTTACTTTGCCAGAATTTATGTGCTTACCTCTACTAATTTTGCATTTGGCTTTGCCCGGATTATACCTGTGAGAAAATCACCAAGAAATTTACTGGCATCCAATATCTCTATTTCCACCGGTTGGTTATTAATATCGTAATTTATTACAATATCTCCATATTCTTCTGCATGATGTATTTGCTCATCTTTTATTAAGATACCTAAAGTATCACCTTTACCATCATATGTTATCTTCATACCTCCTCCTCTCACCGGGATATGCTGTGATTATAGTTATTTTATCGTTCATTTCTTCATAAACAACTCTCAATATTAGGTTTTCAGTCAGTGAACTCTGTGCTATTTTACGCCCATAGTGTCCTTTTGAGACTTTCTCTGGATTTATAATAGTTTGGACCACTTTCTCTTTTGTGACTACCACCTTCATCAATCGTTTTATTTCCTTTAATTTATATATACTCTAAATTTATCACTTGTAAAGAGGCAACTTATAACTCTAAAGATAGCCTCTCAAGAATTG
>JASEGA010000051.1 GCA_030018315.1 bacterium
TGGATTTGGATAGCTCTGTAATAATACCTCATTTATTTTGCCCATAGAAGCTTCTTCAATTCCTGTTGGACTCCACTTAAAATAGCCATCAATTGCAGTGAATGGAATATGGTTATTATCAATGTCTTGAAGGCGGGTGTCAGTTTCATCTATGTCTATCGGTGAATTTCCTTCACCAACCACTTTCCATCTGAGATAAGCAAGAGTACCACTCCCAACTGCACCAACTTCAGGTACTGATGGGAAGAAACAGGCACCGATTAGTATCTTGCCCGGGTCAGTATAGTCACAGAGTTTAAGAGTCGGCGCTACACTCTTTAAAAAAGGGCCCTCCTCATAGCTGGAACAATCAATTTCTAATACATTAGGGTCATACCTGATTAAAGCATCCCACCCAGCCAGAGATTGTGATGAACTGATACCACTGACATAAATTGAATCCCTAAAAGTATCACCAACTCCAATACCTTTCTCCCCAGCAATGATAGTGCATGGCTCAACTGACATTACAGAAGTCTTTGGTATAGCAACCTTAGGATTCAAAGAATTGAGTTCCTTTGTAGCTGTAGTATTGGCTAAGGAGCTAACCGGGATCGAAGATATGTCACCTCCTTTACCAGCGCCAAAAAGTTTGGCCACATAGAGGATATCATCTACACGTATCTTGTTATCTTTATTTACATCAGCACGTCGGACCCAATCTGGATGGGGATAATTTATTCCGAAGAGCTGTGCTACCGTCAATATATCATCTACCCGAATCTTACCATCCTCATTTATATCACCAACACATACGGATGCATGGATATCAATAGTATGAGACCCAGGAGTAAAAGTAAAGTATAGCACAGTAGAATCTGGCTCAAATTCTGTAATCTCACAGGTTGTAGGCTCACTATCATCAACTTTCACTGTAAACCCTTTATAGAGCATGTCCCAAGGCACTACAACCTTACAGTATCCAGTCATACTTGTTGGAGTTTCAGCATTAAAGCTTATCTCTTTTTCTCGATTATTGTAAGTAAATGCATCTATATCACAATTGGAAGTTATGACTACTTCATAGCAGTCAAACTCGCATGTGAATGTATCAGAGTGTTCACCTACATATGGCTTAAATCCGTACAGTCCTGTATGCCATATATCATGCTGGAATCCACCCCACTCAACTTCTCCAGGTTCTGCACCACTACCCTCTACCTTGAAAACTTGCATCCTATCAACCCGTATGGGTATACCCATACTAACACCGGACGTATCTATTGTCCCTATCACTACTTCAAATCTACCGTCTCCATCTATATCTGCGATAGTAGGCTGTGACCCCATCAAATTAAGATTAACAAGTGTATTCCCTAATTCTTTTCCATCATAGCTGAGGATGTAAAGTTTGCTACGATTATACCCTGTAGCAGCTTCTACAAATATTATTTCCAAGTAGTTGTCACCATCAAGGTCAGCTAAGGCAGGTGAAGTTACTTTATGTCTAGGATCTATATGAAAAGACCATAGTTCTGTCCCATTGCCTTTAAATACATAGAGACATGCCCCAATTCCAACTACTATCTCCAATGAACCATCCTTATCAATATCACCTATCACAGGTGAGTAGAAAGCATCCCCTTGAAGAATTGGTTTATGCCACAATACTGAGCCATTAGAATTGAATACATAAAGACCCACATCCCTAACAGGGACAATCACCTCTAATTGCTCATCACCAATAAGGTTTGCAACAATAGGTGTAGCAAACACCATACCAGTAAAAGTAAATGGCTCACCTGTAAATTCATAACTCCACTTCACAGTGCCATCACTTGAATTCAACACATATAAATGCCTATCAAACCCGCCGCCTATAAGTATCTCTAAACTTCCATCCTTGTCAATATCAGCTATTACAGGAGAGCTAAATGTTCCATAGTCAATTAAAAGTGACTCCCAGATTTCCTCCCCGGTGGGTCCATTGAAAGCATACACTTTTCCATTATAGTTAGTGACTATAACATCCAATATATTATCACCGTTGATATCAGCAAGTGCAGGTGATGACATGGTATAAAATATATAGGCTGCGCGAGGTTGAAGGGCAACCCTCCATAGAGTATCACCGGTTGCATTTGCATTCACTGCATATAGCCAGGTTATATCGCGAGGCCAAAAGAGGTCTTCCATGCCAACACCAATAATTTCAAATGTTCCATCCCCATTGATATCACCAACTACAGGTGGTGAATAACTTACTTTTCTCTTCTGCCACAGCTTTTCTCCAGTAATAGTATATGCAGAGGGACCCGCAGTTATTATTTCTAAATCTCCATTATTATTTAGGTCAACAAAAGTAGCAGTCCCTACTCCAGTTCCTAATTGACTGTCTAATTTTAGACTCAAAAGTGCTGAGAGTTCATACTTTGGAGTAGAAGGTAGTGTGGTAAAAGTATAGTTGATAGATGTACCAAGATGACCATATTCATCCCATGATTTCACCCGATAATGGTAAGTTTCATTTGGAGTTAATTCTTCCAATTTAACAGAGTGATTTTTAACTAATGCTGGATTCACTGTAGTCTCAGACCCATAAGAGGTAGTGAAACCATACTCTACCTGTGAACTGCATGGTTCATCTGTAGTCCAGTTAATGGTAGCACTTGAACTTTCAATGTTATATGCATAAACTGAAGAAATCTCAGGTGCTGTGACATCAGCCAGTGTTGTAAAAGTATCGTCACCAGATTCACAAGTGTTACCATCCAAATCTCTTGATTTTACCTGATAATGGTATTGAGTATTAGCTTTCAGGTTAATCAGCAATATCTGATGGTGTTTAACAAGTGCGTCTTTAGAGATTGTATTTCCATATTCTGAAGTCTCACCATATTCTACTTCTGAGTGGCTTGGCTCATCTGTATACCAGGTAATAGTTGCTTCATGCTCTCCTATATCTATCGCCTGGATATTAGATATAACAGGTGGCACAGTATCAATTTGGGGCTCAGTTCCAAGGAAGATAGGTGACTCTGGGTCACCAAATAGGTTGAGCTCATATACACAATACCTTGGAACCCAAAAGTCCAACCAGCTCCTTTTCTTTGCTTCTGGAATAAGCATTGCCTTTGCCTTCTGCAAGGCTACACCCGCAGAATAACCATTATGATTAAAAACCCAATCAAAGAAGGCTATATCTAACCTCTCTGATGGTCCAGGTCCAAGAAATGTCCCCAACCATACCTTGAGTTTCCTACCCATGCAACAGTGCCTCCGTTTGGATTGTTCATAAAATGCTCCACTATACAATTACCCCAATCAAATGCGCCAACCATACAAGAGATTGCCACATAGATAGAGAGTAAATCCCCATTTGTTAGATTATCTACATCTGTAGTATCGAGCCTATCAGGTCCTGTACTTATAACATTTGTGTTACCATGTGCAGCATGATGGATAAAATGATATCCAGAATTAATATGGTTAATTACCGCCTCTTTGTTCACATTCCCCAAAGATTCGTACAATTTAGTTATTGTATAATCTGGAGGTGTAATAGTAGCTATTGAATCGTTGACTATCCTACCCCATATGCCAACGAATAAGTGCTCACCAATTAAAAGTTCTTTCTTTACATAATCTGATGGCCGGCTTCCTTCATAGGTCAAGACTTTATTTACAAAGGTAGTACATTCCTCAGGAATAGAGACTGATGCTCTACCAACAAATACATCTGGATACATATCAGGAGCTAAGTCCCCTTCTTCATCTCCAAACTCGCCATTCTTATCCGCATCCCAATCACCGTCAAGGTCTGAAAAATATAGATCAGAAGGGATATCACCCCCATAAGAAAGTAGGAGATGACAATTAGCAATCCTGCAAGGTATCAAGTCTACATCACCACCTAATAAGACCCAGATTGTACCCCAATTTTCATGTGCATATTTAATAAAGTTACGAATTGTCTCAGCGAGGTCTCTTCCTGTGCCATACTCTACTCCAGCATGCGCCTTAATCCAAGAAAGGTCTACAAGTTTCGCAGATATTGGCCTAACTGGTCTCGATTCTTTCCATGATACAAGTGTACCAAAATAAGAGCCAACCTTAGTTGTATCAGTGATAATTACATATTCTGTATTTGCACCAGCTTTACTAATGGACGGCGTGAATCTCGCAATATCTTCATGATTTACAACTATCCCTTTGAGTATATCTCCAAAGACTTCATTCTGTCTCATAGACTTAGCACTTACTGGGCACACTCCTTCTTTATATGTAATACAGAGTTCAATCTTAGTATAAAGGTTGAGCTTCTTGACCACCGGCATATACTGCAAGGGGTAAACAATTACGCCCCCTATGCGGTAACCACTCATTGTTCCAGTATAGGGAAACTCAACAACTTTGCCAGGATAGGATTGTGTTGAACTATAGACCTCTGGTTTGGGTTCCACAAATGGAGGTGGCTCAAAATCATCAATGAATGGTATAGGATGCTGTGCGGGTAATATGTTATATTCACCTGCAATATCTTCTTTCTCATAATCAATTACTTCGACTTTTGTAACAGATGCACTTGGTGGAATAAGAAATGATAGACTTACTACCGGTAAAGCTGGCTCCCCAATTTTTCCAGTAGTGCCACAAGTCCCAAGCTTAACCACATCGTATCCTTTAAATTTACTAAACTC
>JASEGA010000052.1 GCA_030018315.1 bacterium
AATTTAGAGCTAAAATTAAAATGAAGAAATAAAATATTGTGGTTGATAGAAAAAAATATATGAGTCAAGGAGAGAGGCAAAACCATAAATATGGGCTCTGTCCCCTTCACGTCATTGCGCAACCTAAAGGTTGCGGTTACATTTTTTTCCCAAAGTGTAACAAGATTTATGCAAGATACTATAAAACCTGTCCTGACGACAGGTCGGGAATGGAGATGAGGTTAAAGGATAGAGGAGATGTTGAGAGAATTTCAACTAAAAATGATATTCTCTCCTGACAGTTGCGAGCGTATAATGTATGCTATCACTTGGATGTTAAATAATAACTGGGCACGGGCTATGGCGTGAAATTTTTGGAATTTAGTACTTGAGAAATAGAGTTTTTAATTTAGATTTATAAATGGATAGTTTTTGTGGAGGGGGTGATCGGGATATAAAAATAGATATTATAGTTCAGGGCTAATCCACCCTGGCAAAGAGAAGGTTTTGAACTTATGGGAAAGGAAGGTTATGTTGAATCCTGACCACAGGTCAGGACAGGTTTACACAAAATTACTGACATAACCACAAAAAAGGGAGAGAAGATGAAAAATTTATTGTTTATATTGGTAGCCATTTTCTTTGGGGTGCCTGCAGTTGCTGATAATTATTTCATTAATCCAGGCTTTGAGCTTACCCCATGGGATAGTGCATGGTCAAGCTCAACTGAAGGGAGCGGTGCATCTCCTCCTGAATCTACAGGGAGTGCCCACTCAGGTAATACATGCTGTCTATTGGAGGAGGAGGTTTATACTGAGAGTCCATCGGACATATTAGAGAAGAAAGGATGGGTGTGGCAAGAGATAGCCCCTTTAATGGCTTGTACCATTAGTGTTTGGCATAAACATGTCGTATTGGTGGACCAAACTGGACTTACAGGCTCGAATAAGGCAAGGGTCACTATAGAAGTCAAGAAGAATGGCTCGTGGACATTTGAGTGGTACGAAGATGTAGCCGGAGCACCCACAGTAGGTGATTCGAATAAGGTATGGACGCAGTGGGGTAAACGTTATGGAGTTGGCGACACCGTGACTGGTATAAGGTTTTATGCACGTGCCTTCCAGTGGGGTGGGAGTAAGAGTAAAGGATACTGGTATGCGCGTGCAGCAATTTGGGTTGATGATGCTTATATAAATGGTATACCACTTGGGGTAGAAGCCAACGCAAAATGTAACCACCCTGATGCAAAATTGGAAATTTACCCTAACCCATTTAGTAGAAAGACGACAATAGACATAAGACTTAAGACCAAAGACCTAAATGTAGGAGAAGAATCTTTAGTCTACCTTGAGATTTACGATGTTGCGGGTAGGCTTGTACGTTCCTTTAATTTAACCAATCCTGATAAATTGGGAGCACCAATTGCTATTTCGTGGGATGGTACTGATAAAAATGGTAAAATGGTAAGTGCGGGTATCTATTTCTGCAGATTGTCCCATATGGGAGGAAAGGAGTTGACCAAAAAGCTTATTCTGGCTAGTGTCTCGTCTCATTAATCCTTTTCATTATCCTCTATCACCGTCTTGGACAGAATATATTCTGGGCTTTTTGTCCAGACAAAAGGATTAGCGTTTTCATTGTGTCGTTTTATAAAGGCTTTAATCTTCTCAATTAGCTCATCAACACTCCGAAATACTCCACGGCGAAAATGATATTCTCTCTTTTTGACTTTCAAGTTCGGATAATTTAGAGAATAACTTTATTGGGTTTTTATAATTTTTGGGGAATTTGTGTCCAGTTTTCTGACAGTTGAGTGGAAGAAGACAGATTGATGAGAAGTAAATTTGTTAATTTTTTTATCAAAAATTTCTTATCGCTGGATTTGGGCTCTAATTTCTCCTGCTTTTGTAATAGCAAATTTTACTCCAATAGGGCCTATGATTTCAAAGGCAATAGTAGTTGCAGCTATAATAGTAATAGCAAGTGTGGCCATCTTTTCTCCGGCATCCCCCAGTGATGCAAATTCTCTCACAATAAGGTAAGCTAAGCCGAGAGCCACTCCTGCCTGTGATAGCATTCCGAATCCCAAGTATTTTCTGATAACAGCAGGTCTCTTCCCTATAAGAGCGCCCAGCCATGTTCCTCCCATCTTTCCAATGCTTCTGCACATTATATAAGCTACACCTATTATTCCCATTTTCATAAGCACTGGTAGATTAAAGTGAGCACCCGCTAATGCGAAGAAGCAAACAAAAAACGGTGGAACGAAGGCTTCAATAAGTCTGTATGTTCGTGCAGATACTCGTGGGAAAGTGTTAACTATTACCATACTGAGCGCCATATTTGCAAGTATTAATGAGAAATGCATAACTTCTGCCAATCCTACACATAAAAGTATGGCTCCGATTGTTGCTGATAAAAGGATAGCATCTTCTCTGACTTTTTGTGTAAATAGTCCGAAAATTATGCCAATTGCGCCTCCAATTCCAATAGCTAATGCAATTTCAATTAATGGCTTTCCTATTGTAGTGAGGATTGATAGTTTTTCTCCTCCTATGATTATTTTGGCATAAGCTGTGGCAAAAACACAAATGATAACAGCGACTGCATCATCTGCTCCTACTACTATATAGAGCGTCTTTGTAAGTGGACCTTTTGCCCTATATTCCTCCAATACTGCAACTGTTCCGGCTGGTGCAGTTGCACATGCTAATCCTCCAAATATAAGGGCAAGAGAGATTGAGTGAGTAAGTATCCAAACCCCTAAAAAAACGAGTGTAAAAGCGGCTATACATTCGGCGAGTATGAGTATAATAATACCTTTGCCGAGTCTTCTAAGTGCGCCGATTGTAATTTGTGTGCCTATAATGAAGCCGACAAATCCAAGTGTAATATCAGCTATAAAACCGAGGCTATCCAGGACTTCTTTAGAGAGCCATCCAAGGACTGAAGGTCCCAATATTGCTCCTACAATAAGCCATCCAATGATAGAGGGTTGTTTTAATTTTCTTATAAGTCTTGCTCCAATAACTCCGATGATAAGGACAATACCAATGGCAAGCAAATTAGTCATTCTTTACGTAATAATGGTGTCAAGTCTGATTTTTCTCTTTTAAACGGCCTCTTAATAAGAAGTATTATTATGAGCAATAGGAGACAATAACTTAAGGTTATTTTCGGCCTCAAAGCAAGTATGTTTAAACTAATTCTATCAGCTCTATCTCCTATAACCTTTTTAAGTAATTTATATACAGCAGGTAAAATAATTGGAATCCTATTCCAATTTGTCCTCCGAACATCTTGATAAATGTAGGAAGTAAAAGGATAATTCTTCTTATCTACTACTTTCTCAATTAAAGAAGAAGAATTTTTTAAATCCTCCGCGGTTGCAAGGAGCGTATCATTTATCGGAAAGTAATATTTGTAATAAGGGTCGAATACAACCCACCTTTTTTGATAATATACCTCAGTTACCACATGCACTGGAACTCCATCCTTGTAAGAGAAAAGTAACCTCGCCGGAATTCCCATTTTTCTCACAAGTACTGCAAAAACTTTAGCAAAACCGCCACAACCTGAACCATAAGTTAATATATACCTTGGAGTAGTGAGAGTCCCTGTGTTTTTAACTTTTACATTAATATGAACCCAATCCAAGAGAGCAAGAATATTGTCTTTCGCGCAATTCTTGTTAGCCACCTCTTTGATAATAGAATCAAAGAGACAATTATCTCTATGAATACTAATGAGAGTGAATGCTTCGAGCAGGATAAAAATTGAGAAAAGCACCCTATAAACTAACTTTTTCATTTTGCTGCTTTTAAAGAAATAATGGTGTCAAGTCTGATTTTTCTCTTTTACAATATCACCTTTCTTGGGAAGGGGCAAAAACTCATATGGCAGCATCACAAGTCCATTATTTTGATTATAATTCTTATGCACCACAAATATAGCGAGCCCAGGACAGCTTGAGATACACATTCCACAACCATTGCATTTTTCATAATCTACATCTGGCAAATTATTTATATTCCCCTCAATCCTAATCGCTCCCTGGGGACAGGCTTCAGCACACGGATTGCAAGGGATGCGCTCAAAACATTCCACTATTACACAAGCCCCCCGCTCTAACCTTTCCTCCGAAGGCATCACCTTCTTCAACTCCTCCAAACTCACTACCCCCGTCTTCTCAATCATTTTTTGTAAAATGCTTCAAATGCAGACCCTAAATAAAAGATAGCAATTCCTGCTAATGGTAAATTTCCTCGTTTGGTATAGTATATATGTCCGAGATACGAACTCAATGCAAGAATTGGTATTCCTTTTATAGGCTCATTATTGTAGAACTGGCCACCACCAGGTAAAAGAGAAAGTAATAATGGTGTCAAGTCTGATTTTTCTCTTAAAATGTTTGACTTTTCGGGAATTTAGAGCTAAAATTAAAATGAAGAAATAAAATATTGTGGTTGATAGA
>JASEGA010000053.1 GCA_030018315.1 bacterium
TTAAGTCTTATGTCTATAGTCGTTCTTCTACTGAATGGATTAGGATATACATCCATTTCTAATTTTGGGTTTTGAGTTTTGGAATTTTTTGGTTCTTCTATCATCGAAGGACTCCACTTAAAATAGCCATCAACTTCAGTATCAAATAGAAATTTGGTAAGACAAGTATCCATCCACCATGTATCGTTATCTACGCGGGTTATATCCAATACTGAATTTTTACCACTCTTCACCTTCCATATAATTTTACAAACATACCCACTACCTGATACTGCATATTCTTTTGGGACACCCGGGCCTAAAGAGCCACCAATAATTAACTCTGCCGGAAAATAGGGGTCAATATTATTAGAAAATACAAATATAGTGGAAGTAGCGCCATTACTCTTCATAAATGGACCCTCCATACAGTAAGGTGAATGCACTGCATCACTATCATAATGGACATCAACTTGCCAACCATAAAGTGGATTAGAGGTCGAAATTCCACCTATAAATATAGAGTCTATAAAACTATCATTAACTGCTGGTGGTGCATAAGTAGTCTCTGGTTTAAATGATATTACTGTACTCTTAGACGTCGTATAGGAGACCGGCGAGTTTTTTCCTTCTATAAACCTTTCTATAAAAAAGAGTGTTAATAAAATAGCCACTAACTTATACATAATTTCACCTCCTTTAAAGATATCACTCCCTCCTTACTGTTTTAACCGGGATTGCAAAAGGTATGACTATTTACACACTCCTGCATCCCATAAATACTGCCTTCTCTTTTTGCTAAGTTTGCATTTTATTGCAAGAGAATCAATTTCTCAACTGCTGTGAAATTGTCAGCCATAAATTTGCAAAAATACGCGCCGTCCGGTAATACTCTACCAAAATCATCACTACCATCCCAAGAAACACCAGTGGTAAGTGGCAAGTGATAAGTGGGAAAGGACTTAACTAATCTACCAGTCAGGTCGTAAATCTTAAGAGAGACTGGAGACCGAAGACCATAGACTAAAGACTCTTTTTCCATATTTAGGTCTTTAGTCTTAAGTCTTATGTCTATAGTCGTTCTTCTACTGAATGGATTAGGAGACACTTCTAGTTTTGAGATTTGTCCCGACCTGTCGAGATTGAGGTTTGAGCTCTCTTCTATTCCGGCATCCGGTGCATATTCCTCATTAGTAACAACCGTACCTCCGCCACTATATCCTCCAATAACATATATCTTACCATTAACTGCACCAGCAGCCGCACCCCAGCGAGCTGTGGGCATACTTGTCTTTGTAGTCCAGGAATCAGTCTCAATGTCATATTCTTCGTTAATAGAAAGTTCGCCACTCTGGTTTCGTCCCCCAATAGCATAGATTTTGCCATTTACTGATGCAACTGCAAGAGCACGACGCTCGGTCATCATGGGAGTCTCCTGGGTCCAGGAATTAGTAGATGGGTCATATACTTCATTAGCAGTAGTTAGGTGACCGTAAGTAAGCCCTCCAATAGTATATATCTTATCATTTACTACAGCTACACCAAAACTAAGCCTCGGAGTTGGCATACTGGCTTTACTAACCCATGAATTAGTCGCCGGATTATACTCCTCGTTAACATCCCAACCAGCACCACAGCCACCCCCTATAGCATATATTTTACCACCTACAGACGCAGCCCCTAAACAGTGTCTTGCAGTTGGCATAAGTGACTTGTCAGCCCAACTGTTAGTTGATGGATTATATTCTTCATTCCAAGGAAGAACACCTGCAGATAGACCACCGAGAGCATATATTTTATTGCTCGCTGTGGCAGCCGCTAATTGCGTACGTGGATAATACATTGGTGCCTTAGTAGCCCAAGAATCAGCAGCTGGGTCATATTCTTCATTCTCAGTCCCTGCTGCACCAGATCCACCGATAGCGTATATTGTCTCACCTACCACAACTACTGCTAACTCACCACGTGCAGTTGGCATATCAGATTTAGTGGTCCAGGAGTCAGCAAATCCAATCCCTTGCAGGATGGGGTGTAACGCAATCCCATTAATTAAGATAAGACAGACGAGCCAGGATACTAACACTCTCATCTCACACCTCTTCCAACCACAGATTACACAGACTCTGACAATCTCTGAAATCTGTGGCTTCATTTTACTAACACCAGCTTTTTAGTGATAATTTTATTGTTAACCTCAAGTCGAAGGTAGTTGCTGCCATTCCACCCTCCTATAGCGTATATCTTATCATTTACTACACTAACTGCCGGGCCATACCGTGGAGTTGGCATTGGTGTCTTGGTAGCCCATGAATTAGTTGCTTGGTTATACTTCTCATTAGTAGCAATATGCTCACCGCTCGAATTCCCCCCAATAGCATATATCTTACCAGCCACTACAGCAACCCCTAAAGCATCTCTTGCAGTTGACATATTCACCTTAGTAGACCAGCTATCAGCAAATACAAGCCCACTAAACCCAATGAATATCAAGATAGTTAATAACTCCATTTTCACTCTTGCTCCTTATCAGAAAGGATAGGGAGCAAAAGTCCCCTATCTTAATTACCTCACTACAACCATTTTCCTTGTCACATTGTTATTACCAACTCTAAGCTGGCAGAAGTAGATACCTGACTCAACATATTTTCCATTTGCATCTTTACCATCCCATACAACAGTAGTTAGTAGTGAGTAGTTAGTATTTAGCGGAAAAGACCTAACTACCCTGCCAGTGAGGTCGTAAATCAGAATTGAGAATTGGGAATTAGGAAGCGAGTAAGAACTGCTTCTCGCCCCTCGCTTCTCATTTCTCACTTCTATCTTGATAATAGTTTTCTTATTGAATGGATTAGGATAGATTTCAAATATTTCAGCTCCCAGCTTCTGGCTTTCAGCTTTGCTTTCCTCAATTCCAGGTAGCTCTGCTATTGTGAATGTATTACTTGTGTCAGAATTAGCCGGATAATTACAATGGACTATCCTTATCCTTGCTGAGTCTGTAGGATGTGCATAAGTTGGGATTGTCCACGAATATATCCCTATATCATCTACATGAGTAATATAATCCCAGTAGATGCCATTATAATAATGTATACTCACTCGCCCACCACCACCTGCACGCATCCATTTAATCTCATAGGTATTTCCCTTATACCAAATCTCACCTCCACTCGGAACTAACACTTCAATTTTCTGACCTAGTCTAAATCCGCAGTTGCTAAAATCATAAACAGTAGTATCGGTTAGGGAAGTTATTTTTACCTTATAATTTGTACCTACATCGTAACTTGTAGGTATGAGCCATAGCTCAGAACTATCATTTGAAGTGTTGCTTACTATATTAGCGTAAAAGTCGTTCCCTCTGTAAAGGTCAAGTTTCACATTACTAATTACACCTGCACTCACCCATTTTATAGTGGTAGAGGTGCCCATTGTTAACCATTCTTCTCCATTAGGATATAAAATCATTAGAATTGGTGGCTTGTAATAGCCGTCAACTACAGTGCATGGAAACTTGTGATGGTCATCACCGCCCCATGTCCCACACCATGCAGTATCCATATACAGCATTGAGCCCCTATCCCCAATTACTCGCCAAAAGATATAGCAAAGAGTACCACTACCATCTACTGGCGGATTCTGAAATAGACAGTTGCCACAACGGACAGCACCCCAGGCATTATCTATGTACTGAGCCCATACACTGCCGGGTAGGTCTGTGAGTGGCCCTTTTTTCACACTATCACACTGTAAAACTGTAGGGTCAAACTCAAGTCCAGCTCCCCAATTCCAAAGAGTTGGGCTTGTTGTTCCTTTGATATAACACACAGAATCCTTAAAAGTAGAGCCCACTTCCTGACCAGGTTGAGTATCCGGCAAAACATACATTTGAGCCGTATCTAACGGCTCAAACCTAAAAGCATATAAACTACCGCCCCATAAAAAAGAGAGCATCAATAAAACAATTAATAATTTATTCATCGCACACCTCCTAATATTTTTGAGGCTGTTTAGCATTCTATAGATACTTATCTACCAAGAATCTATAAGCACCAATAAAAATGCTATCACCTCCT
>JASEGA010000054.1 GCA_030018315.1 bacterium
AATGGATTCATCTGAGCATAATTGGTTACCATTTATTGAGAAGAAAGGACTTTTTTATGCCTTATATGTGGACAAAGCTTCTCAATTTAAGACTACAAGATATAGAGGAATTTTTGAGCAAAAGGTGATATGTGCCATACGGAGTAAAATTTTAACATTTTGATGTAATGAAAATTTAACATCTTGACGAATTAATAACACAATTTTCTTGACAGGTATCAATTTCTTTGTAAAATTAGACGATGTAGGGGCAACACTTGTGGTTGCCCAAATAACAGAGCAGGGACAAGCCCTGTCCCTACATTATGGAAATTAATCTTAAATCGGCTGTTATTCGTAAGATTGAAGAAATAAGTGGTGAGAATATCCTTAAGTGTTATCAGTGTGGCAAGTGTTCGGCAGGCTGTCCTGCTGTTGGAGCTATGGACATTCTACCAAACCAAGCTATACGCCTAATACAAGTTGGAGAAGTAGATGAGGTAGTAAATTCGAAGACAGTATGGGTATGCGCAAGTTGTTTCACCTGTAGTGCGCGCTGCCCCAAAGGTGTAGATGTAGCTAAGGTACTTGAAGCTGTGAGGCTTATATTCTTGAGAAAGAATGTGGATTATCAGATACCTAAAGAGGTGCCAGATAAAAACAAATTGCCCCAAATTGCACTCATAAGTAGCTTTCGTAAATTAACTGCTTGAGGTCGCACCTCATAGACTTTTACCTTTTCCAAGTGTAGGGGCTCCGGTTTATTGGAGCTTAAATTTGAGTCAAACAGCAAAAAAACTTGACAATTTAAATATTATGAATATATATTTAAAGAGGGATAAAATGAAGAAATTACTATTTTTAATTGGATTACTCTTTATAAGTGCAGCTTTGCTTACAACGGCTGATTGCTATGTAATTCCGGCAGCTGTTGGTGATGAAGGCTCGGTTACAGGTTATTTTTATGAGAAGAGTTATGCAGACCAAGATAGCGGATTCCAGCACTTGGAGGCAGCGTTTAAATTTGGTATCAAATGGGTGCCAATTCGTAACATTGAACTCTATTGCAGTCCATCATTACGGTACCACTTTTGGCTTTATTCTTGTACAGGACTTGGTGACCTTGATGTTGGTGCCACCTATATCTTTAGAAAAGGGATAGGTGCACATACATTTTTGAGACTCCCAACAGGTAACTCCAATATACCGGGCTATACAGAAGCTGTTGGTTACCCAAAGTTTTCAAGTAAAAAAGTAGGTAATGGCTTATTGTTTATTTTAAGTTATGACTTAGCACAAGGGGTGGGTCTACATTTAAATACTGGTTACTTACTTAATATTGGTGACCTCGTAAGTAGAGAGGATACGATAAATCCAAACCCCATATACAAAAATCACATGCCGATTGGAATAGGGGTCACGCTTCCATATGGAGTATTTATTGAGGTAGTGACTGACCTTCTCCAATATACAACCCGTATCCCAATCACTAAGAATCCAAAAAGGGTAGTCCTTGGAGTTAAATCTGAATGGATTCATGGAATCAAACTACTTGGTGCATTTGAATACGGGACATGGGGAACAGGAGACCCACCAATTCATCCATGGGAAAGAGGGTTACACGGTGGAGGCCAGTGGGATGTGACTCTCGGTATATCATTCCCAATTACTACTGCAAAGAAACCAGCAAAAAGAGAGCGAGTTATTATTACCAAGAGACCTGTAACTCAACCCTATACGACTTTAACAACAGGAGTGCTTGAAGGCAGAATCCTAAATAGGGAAACAGGTAAGCCAATTAAGGAGCTAAGCTTCCCGAGGCTTCAAATCTATACAAAAACAAGTAGTGAGTATGACCTACTCTACTATAGCCAATCAAGTTCACCAGAGTGGGGTGAATACAAGCTCATTTTCCCGACTGGCAAGCATTTAATAACACTTGAAATTCCAGGTTATGAGCCCTGTGCAAAAGAGGTAACAATATATTCTGGCAAAAGCACACGCATAGATTGGGAGCTCATACCAATCAAGTAAAAATTCAGAGACAGCCCTTCTTTAAATCTATTTTACTAACACTAACTTCCGCATGAGCACTTTACTATTACACTCCAATTTACAAAAATATACACCATTTGCTATTCCCTTTAGTATCCCAGTCAATAGAGTAGTAGCCAGCTCCTTTGGTTTCATCAACAAGTGTCTTTACTAATCGGCCTGAAATGTCGTAAATCTTGAGCAATATTTTACTCTTCACTGGTAATTGGTAATTGATAACTGTTGATAGACCAAATGGATTTGGATAAGCCTGTAGTAAATAATCTTGATGTAGAGAGCCATTCTCAGCTATACCTTGAGATACCGAAAAGTAGCCATCTACCATATTAAATTCAATCTCATTACCACCAGTATCGAGCAGCATACATGTCCAAAAGGAATAGTCACCCTCACGTCCGAGACGTATCTTTGAGCTCCCATAACGGACAACTGTCCATTTAATATAGGCTATAGTGCCACTGCCAGTTACACTAGAAGTTCTCGAAAGAGAGCAGCAACAAAGAGTTATTATTCCTGTAGCATTATCTATTTTAAATAAACAGCATTTGGCTCTCCATTGCAAATGCAACTGCACATGTACTTCTTAAATCGTTGGATATCCATGATGGAGAAGTCTCAAGTATTCCTTCATGATTTAAGAATAAAATATTTGCCATTGATACATCTCCAGCAGAGGCGCCATTCCCACAAGCAAGGTCAAACCAGCCATCATTGTTGACATCTGCCCATGCCATACCAATAGTTAGATAGCCGGGTGCGCCAGCTGTCCAAGAAGCAACAGTCTCAAGAATAGTATCTTGATTGATATACACGCGGTTGTAGAGTGCCCAGTTAATGTTACCGACAGCAAGGTCAACTCTACCATCTCCATTCATATCACCCCAAGCTCCAGACCAGTCCAAGTCACAATCTTTATCTACATCACCCCAAGCTACATACACGTGAACTTTCTCAGTTGAAATCCAAGAAGGTTCGGTCTCCAGTTGTCCATTTATGTTTTTGTATACATAGTTAGGTTGCGGGTTTGGTGCATATTCATCATTAGCTACTGCTAGGTCCGGATAGCCATCGTTGTCCATATCACCAAATGCAATACCATGACTGCATGAGCCGGGAGAAGCTGTCCAGCATGGAGTATGCTCCAAAGGCACATCTGCTTTTACTTTAATGGTTAAAATGAGAGATACTAAACAAATAGAAAACATTGTTACTTTCATCTCACACCTGCTATTCGTAAAAATAGAAGGTGTGAGGAGTTACGCCAAAAATGAGGAGGTGGTGTGTAAAATGAGGGTGTTTAAAAAAGAGGTTATAAGACTCGAAATTATGAGAGACTGATGCCAATAAAACTCTCTCTAAGAGTGCTATGTAAAATTCCTCACACCTTACGGAATGCTTAATTTTAACTGGATTGGTGATTTAGTGAAGATAAGCCTCACGGCTTATTAGTATCGCTTGGCTCAATCCGTTACCGGACTTACACCTACGACCTATCAATCCTGTAATCTACAGGTAGCCTTCAGGGCATCAGGTAGAGATAAATCTCTATCCAATGCACGGGAGACCTAATCTTGGGGTGGGTTTCCCACTTAGATGCTTTCAGCGGTTATCCCTTCCGAACATTAGCTACCCAGCGATGCTCTTGGCAGAACAGCTGGTACACCAGAGGTTCGTCCATCCCAGTCCTCTCGTACTAGGGACGGCTCCCCTCAAGTCTCCTGCGCTCGCGACGGAGAGGGGCCGAACTGTCTCACGACGTTCTGAACCCAGCTCACGTACCGCTTTAATGGGCGAACAGACCAACCCTTGGGACCTTCTCCAGCCCCAGGATGCGATGAGCCGACATCGAGGTGCCAAACCTCGCCGTCGATATGAACTCTCGGGCGAGATAAGCCT
>JASEGA010000055.1 GCA_030018315.1 bacterium
AAAGGGAGGTGTAAAATGTTGAAACGTAGCGGAAATCCCGCTCTTGCAGGGAAGAAGTATGTTAGTATGAAGGCTTCGCCCTTGAGGGCTCAAGCCCAAAGGGTTGGGATGGTAGTTTTAGCCATTATTTTAGCCATCCCATTGTTTGCGGGGGAGATTGTTAAAGAGCTTAGATTTAACACAGCAGATTTGGAGTTTAGTAAGTTAAAAGGATACGATGTGGTCAAGCTTAAGGGATGTGAGTCTACTGAACAGGTGGGTTCGCCTATGCTTCCTACGAAAGTGCTATCTTTTCTTATTCCACCAGGAGCAAGTGTAACAAAAGTTGAGGTGATATCTGAAGAGAGTGAAATCCTCTCTGGTGTATATCAAATCTATCCTGCACAACCACCTCAGCCAATATCATTTCCAGAGCTAGTTAAATGGGTAGAACCCAATGAAAAAGTTTATTGTCAGACAAGTCCATGGCCATCTGAACTAATCAGTCTCGGGCATACTGGGAATATGGGAGGTTATAAGATTACCGGAGTTTTTATTTGTCCTATCCAATACATTCCAGCTGAAGGAAAGTTAATTTTCTACTCAAGGATTGAGTTTAGGATTATTTATAAAGAAGGAGTGCATCCTATTCAAAGTGTAACCTTGAAGCAAAAAGAGGTATTCAAGGATATGGTTAAAACAATGGTATTAAACCCTGAGATGGTACCGATATGGAGTCCTATAACTCACTATCCTCGTGGGTCAAGAGTGCTACCTCCTGATACAGTTGAATATGTTATAATCACAGCTGATTCATTTGCTACTGAATTTCAGCTACTCGCTGAGTGGAAGACAAAGAAGGGAGTGCCTGCAAAGGTAGTAACTACTAATTTCATTTATGCAAATTATGCAGGTAGAGATAAAGCTGAGCAGGTAAGGAATTTCATTAAGGATGCATACTCAAGCTGGGGTACTATGTGGGTATTACTTGGTGGTCAATGTGATTATGAAAATGGACAAGAAGTAGTGCCAAGGAGAGATGTATATTTTGGATACGTTGTATGGCCATATGACACCATTCCGTGCGATCTGTATTTTTCTGATAAAGATGGTGACTGGAATGCAGATAGTGATTCCGTGTGGGGTGAGAAAAATGATGATGTAGACCTATACGGAGATATTTGGGTTGGACGAGCACCAGTCCGTAGCGAAGCTCAGGTAAATACATTTGTAAATAAAGTCATTACATATGAGAAGACACCATCTCCTGGTTATGTGAATAAAATTTTGCTTCCCGCATCAGTTAGTTACTGGAGTAACGATGCCATTGCAGATATGGTTCCAGCTGATTGGCAAGCCTCAAAATTGTACGATTGCCTGGGTAATCTTTCAACAACAGCGCTTATAGACTCATTAAATTCAGGATTTGGGTTTATGAATGCAACTTGCCACGGTAAAAAAGACAGGCTTAGTTTTACTAAAGAAGTTATTTTGTACAGCTCTTGCCTTCAGAGTCTCTCTAATAATGGAAAATTTACAATAGTTCATAGCTGTGCTTGTCTGGTCGGTGAAGTTGACCGCGACCCTGAGTACGGCGAAGATTGTTTTGCAGAATATTTTGTTAATAGTCCAAATGGGGGTGCAGTTGCTACAATTATGAACTCAAGACTTGGAGTTATAGGAGGCTCAGAGAGCTTGGATACTTCTTTTTACCATGAAACTTTTTGTGAAAGTTATTCATACCATAATTGTATAGGAGTAGCTCATGGTATGTCCAAAAATAGGTATGCAGCCCTTGCCGATACTAGCAACCTCATGCGCTATTGTATATCTGAGCTTAATTTATTTGGTGACCCACAGCTACCTATGTGGACAGACGAACCTGCGCCAATGGTTGTTACCCATCCACCAACAATACCTACTGAGCCAACTCCCATTACAGTTAGTGTTTCATCAGATGGAGTTCCTTTACCTGGGGCATTTGTATGCCTTACAAGGCTGGGCAGGATTTATTCAAGTGATAAAACTAATACAAATGGAGAAGCAACCTTCCTTATATCACCAGACTCTGAAATAATATATATAACAGTGACTGCACAAAATTATCTACCTTATGAGGGAAAGCTTAATCCACCGCCAGCTGGCATTGTGCATAATCCAATCTATATAGATGGGAATATGGCATTTACATCAGAGAATGGGGTAGTTTCGGGCTCAGGTACAAAAATAGATCCATATATTATAGAAGGTTGGGATATAGACGCGAGTCATGGTATTGGGCCGACAGGGATTCCAGATTCTGCTGGAATCTACATAAGAGGGACAGATGCATATTTTACCATTAGGAATTGCAATATACATGACGGTGGAAGTGCTTACAGGGGAATTGTCTTAGATTGCGTAAGTAATGGTAGAATTGAGATTGTTAAAGTGAGGGATTGTCGCACCGGTATCTGTAATGGAGCTTTAGGTAATTGTTCTTCAGCTGATGTCGAGTTCCTTAAGAAATCGCCTTGTATAAATAATGTTATTTCAAGCTGTAGGGTATTAAATAATGAGATTGGGATTGAGATGTGGGCTCCATACTCTACAATAATCAAAAACTGTATAATACAACAAAATCAAACTGCTGGTATAGCCTCTGCGGCTGATGAGCATACAGTAATTGAAAATTGTGATATTTCATATAACAACGTAGGTATTGGGGCAATGGGTGGTCATGGCTGTTATTATTCTGGTAAGATTGCGAACTGTAGGATTAATAATAATAGGAAGGGTATTTACACTGATGTTGTTCTGGCAGGTGTTACGATAGAAGGCTGTGATATATTTGATAACGAGGTTTATGGTATTTATACTGGACAGGTTGGTAATTGTAATGAAGTTAGAAAATGTAATATATCACGTAATGGTTGTGCTATTGCCCCTTACGCGACTCATATGAACTATTGGCATCATAATAATTTTGTAGATAATAATATATTTAGTAACGACCCCAGATTTTATTATTTCAGTTTCAACTACTGGAACAATTATTATGGCACAGATGCTGATGGTGATGGGATTGGTGATATTCCTTTTATTTATGGACCCGGAGATAATTTTGCAGATAAATTCCCATTAATGAATCCAATTGATATAACTTTATTAGATATAATGCCACCTAATATAGAACATACACCTTTATTAAACACGATATCGACCAGCTCTTATCCGGTTACTGCAATAGTAGCTGATAATACCGGATTAGATAGTGTAAATCTATATTACAGTATCAATGGAGGAGAGTATAAGAGACAAACAATGACAACAAAGAACGGACTTCCATCGGCTCTCTATGGTAAAGCATGGAATATTAACGTAGATGACAGAACTTATATCATTTATTGGAAGAAACCAGGTACCTGTGCACATTATTCTATAAATAGTTTTAATTTTAATCTATCCCAAAAACAGATAACTATTGGGTTTACTGATTCTCCTTATTCAACCAGTGAGATGATTTACGGTGAGCTAATTATTCCAAAAGAATTACTTGACGGTCCATTTACTTGTTATATTAATGGGGTCGAAACTGAGCCAAGGAGGATATGGTCTGACAGAACTTATTCTTACCTACACTTCCCAATACTTGAAGATGAAGCACTAATTACTGCCACTCTCGAAATTATAGGAACCACAGCGACCCAGCCAGGAGAGGTTACCGTAGAAGAATTGCCAAGGGAGTGGGCACCATGGGAATATTCAGCAGAGATACCAGGACAGCCTCTTCATACAGTTATCTCTTACTATATAAAAGCAAAAGAT
>JASEGA010000056.1 GCA_030018315.1 bacterium
TTATTGACTCTACTCTTATAAAGTAAACACCAATAGGACAGATTTTACCATAATTATCTTCCCTATTCCAGTAAATAACTTCACCATTTACAGGTAAGTGCCTAACAATTCTACCAGCTGCGTTATAGATAGTAATAGATGCCTTATCGGAATGAGGGATGTGTGAAACAATCCTTACAATAGAGGGAGACGGATTTGGAAATATATCTACACCACCGCTTATTTCGAGCTTCTTCGCTTCGCTCAGAAAGGTTGCGCCTACCCTTCTTTTATAATATATTTCAGTATTACCATCTCTTTTATCCTTCCACGCAACATGTAAATAATTACCAGAATCATCACATGCAATATTTGGGAATAATATCTCATCCTCTGCTACTGCACTATCAGTAATACAGGTGTCATAGCTCCAAGTATTACCACCATCAATAGACTCCTTAAAGTAGACTTCAAAGTCTGCATTATCACGATTATCTTGCCAAACTACATAGACTCTGTTACAAAGGTCGGCAGCGATATTAGCATACGAAGATTCATTTGGATTTTTTGTTAGCCGTGTCTCATCTCCCCATGTGCTGCCACCATCAGTTGACCGAATGTAATATATTTCCCAATTGCCATCACGCGCATCCTCCCAAACTATATGCACTTTATCACCTCTATCAGTATATACACTAGGGTTCCATTTTGGTGAATTGCCAGTTGTCAGTATTACTTCAGGCTCAATAGGTTGACCTATTAGCCAGCGTCTGTAATAAATTTGACTACCAGCCCTCTCATCCGGATAAACTATATGGACACGACCAAGTGTATCTGCAGCGACTGAACCCCAGCGTGCAGCTCTTGAATTAGTTAGTTGACGCCTAGGCTCCCAAGTTACACCACCATCACTTGAGCGTATAATGTAGTTATCAAGCTCTTTCCAGCTCACTCCTGTCTGGTCAGCAAACAATACATAAACACCATCATTGAGGTCAGATGCTAAAGATGTATGACCAGCAAAATCACCAATTGTAGATACAATGTTTTGCTGCGCTTCCCATGTGTCACCACCATCAGTTGAGCGTTTATAATGGATTATGGGCTTAAAAGCGTCCCAATACGAAAATTCAGTATAAACTACATGTAGCCGTCCTAATCTATCAGTCGCTATGCAAGACCCTTCTTGCCAGTATGATGAATTTGTAGTCAGCGGTTTATCAGCTTCCCATGTCTCACCGTTATCTTTTGACCGCTTGTAATAAACCTCTGTACACCACTGTGGGTCACGCTGGTCATACCAGACTACATGAACACAGCCCCTGTTATCAGTAGCTATTGCCCATTGAGTCGGAAAACTAAAATAAGATTCAGAGGTATCTTTTGTAAGCCTCGTATCAGGACCCCATATTTGTGCAATAAGATTACCACTTATAAAGATGACACTTATTGCAAATAAAATAAATTTATTCATCTCCCCTCCTTCAATATCACTTAACTACAATTATTTTTTCAGTTTTATCATATTCTGTCCGAAGGCTCCTATGGATAGGATTGCCAACTAATAGTTTCAAGAAATAGACACCCGAATTTACATATACGCCGGCTGCATCAGTTGTATTCCATAATGTGTGATATGAGCCAGCAGATAATAAACCATCAAATAATGTATAAATGAGTCTACCAGAAGCATCGTATACTTTAAGGCTCACTTTATCAGCTGTCTTTATAGAATACATTATTTTAAACTCTCCTGTCCCCACGCTCGGAATTACACTAAGCTCATTAGCATATATAGCAGGACTAATCTCATCTACTCCATATATGTCAGGAGTATACTCCTCATTAGTGCCAAGATAAGCAGTATCATTTACACCACCTATAACATGTATCTTTAATGGACCACCTGGTAGCCGTGGTGCTGTTACACAGTCAGTACTCCGCTTAGTTGGCATCGGTGTCTTTGTAGCCCAAGTGTTAGTTTCAGGATTGTATTCCTCGTTTATATCAAGATACCGAATCTCTCCATTCTCATCCATATACGAGCCCCCAATAGCATATACCCTGTTATTTACTGCAGCTACTGCTACACCTCTACGTTTTTTTGTCATAGGTGCCTTTGTAGTCCATGTGCTTGTAGATGGGTCGTATTCTTCGTTTGTAGTAAGAGTTACACTTGCCTCTCTGCCACCGCCAATTACATACATCTTATCATTAACTACAGCTGCGCCCATATATGCACGACGGGTTGGCATAGGCACTTTTCTGGCCCAAGTATCAGTTAATGGGTCATACTCTTCGTTAATGTTAAGATACGAAATCTCAACCTCGGGGTCCCAATAAACTCCACCCACTACATATATCTTATCATTTATTGCAGCAGCCGTCGGAGAGAATCTTGGAGTCAGCATCAGTGACTTACTTGTCCATGTGTCAGTTATTGGGTCGTATTCATTATTATACTTGGAAGTAAAGAACTCAGGATTATCTCCAATGACATATATCTTAGAGTTAACTACAGCAGCCCTGGCATAATTAATTGGGCTTATTGTAGACGATTTTGTATTCCATCTGTCAGTTTCTGTGTCATACTCTTCATTCGCAGTAGTCCCATATCCACCAATAGCATAGATTTTAGTGCCAAATGTTACCACTGCTAAGTTAGATCTTGGTGTTGACATAGGAGTCCATGTAATCCATTCGTCAGTTTCTGTATTATACTCCTCGTTAGTTGCAAGGTAGTTATCGGAATCCCAGCCCCCGATAGCGTATATCTTAGAACCCACAGCAGATGCCCCTAAATTCATGCGGGGTGTCGGCATAGGTGACTTAGTACTCCAGCCGGTGCCATCCCATACTTCGTTAGTACCAACAGGATGATGTGTAGCATCCCTCCCTCCAATGACATATATCTTATCACCAACAACAGCAGCTGCCATACCAAAGCGTGGTGTTAGCATAGGTGTCTTTGTTATCCAAGTATTAGTTACTGGGTTATACTCTTCATTAGCCGACTGGACACCACCAGCAGTATGATTCCAGCCCCCAATAGCGTATATCCTACCATTTATTACACCAGCTACAAGATACTCACGTGCTGTCGGCATAGGTGCCTTAATGGTCCATGAGTTAGTAGCTGGGTCGTACTCTTCGTTAATGTTATAATAGTTAGGATTGAGATAACCACCAATAGCATAGATTTTAGAGCCCACTTCTGCAACTGCACAGGCTACGTGTCTTGTTGGCATAGGATTCTTTTCAATCCAAGAGTCAGTAGATGGGTCATACTCGTCGTTAACTGAACCTCTTGCTGGACAGGTCCCACCCATAATATATATCTTAGACCCTACTACACTTACACCTACACCACATGTCGGATATGGCATACTTGCCTTAGTTACCCATGTCCCATATGCAGGGTCATACTCTTCAACTACAGTAAGCTCATCCCAAGCAAAGCCACCAAGCACATATATTTTATTATTAACTGTCGCTATTGCTGCATCACAACGTGCTGTCGGCATAGGTGGGCCTGTAAGCCAGGAGTCTGCAAATACAATCCCGTGTAATAGCACAACAAATATTAGGATAGCAAATAAACTCATTTTCATCTTCCCCTCCTTTTACTAAGGGTGTTCCAAGGCACACCCTAAAAGCACATCCCATCACCCCTGTCACACAATTCCACAGGCCATACGGCTCGTAGGAGATCCTGCGGACATAGGCATCACCCCCTCATTTTTTAAATCCTAAATCTCAAGCACCAAATCCTAAATAAAT
>JASEGA010000057.1 GCA_030018315.1 bacterium
TATAAGCATGTTAAAACAAAGCATTTTCAGCAAGTATTTAGCCTAAAAACAAAATAATCGGCTCGGCTTTAAAATAGACTGAATAGTATGGAAATTCCGCCTTGAACCTGTCATACCTGCGTAGCATGTCCTTGCTTTAAAATAGACTGAATAGTATGGAAATATGGGAAGTATGTGACTTACACGCCATTCATCTATAAGCTTTAAAATAGACTGAATAGTATGGAAATTGATGAGGTCAGGGAGATTGTCCGTGAGTTGGAGGCGCTTTAAAATAGACTGAATAGTATGGAAATAAGAAAGGCAAGGTGGAGTTGAAGAAATTCAAGGATATGCTTTAAAATAGACTGAATAGTATGGAAATAACATCTGGGATGGGGCATAGTCTCCCCCAAACATGACTAAAAAAAGAAAAAAGAAGGTAGGGCATGCTTTAAAATAGACTGAATAGTATGGAAATATGGGATTCTGGGATAGATTAACTAACATTTTCAATAGCTTTAAAATAGACTGAATAGTATGGAAATTTAAAAATCCATTTGGTGGTAAGAAACCAGGTAGTGCGGGCTTTAAAATAGACTGAATAGTATGGAAATTGCACTAATCCAATCCATAAAAGGAGACAAATACACGCTTTAAAATAGACTGAATAGTATGGAAATATTGAGGTGTTCATTTGGGTGTTGTTGGTGTTTATTGCTTTAAAATAGACTGAATAGTATGGAAATTCTTCACCACCGCGGGTTCGTGGACGCTTTTCTCAGTGCTTTAAAATAGACTGAATAGTATGGAAATAGCGTTTCTTCGCGTACATCCGGAGCCCGGCCGGGGGAGCTTTAAAATAGACTGAATAGTATGGAAATAGGGCTTCTGTGGCCTGGTCTGGTTTTTTGACGAGGGCTTTAAAATAGACTGAATAGTATGGAAATACACGACAGCCTTCCAGTACGGGTACGGTTGGACCTCTCGCTTTAAAATAGACTGAATAGTATGGAAATTTGATATCGATGATTCTCACCTACGATAACCACTTATTGCTTTAAAATAGACTGAATAGTATGGAAATCCTGGATCACATCCATTTCATCGTCACATACACAGAGCGCTTTAAAATAGACTGAATAGTATGGAAATAAGTTAAATGTAACGACAACAAGTGGTATGGGCATTACTGCTTTAAAATAGACTGAATAGTATGGAAATCTGTCCCACATGTGCCGCCGAAAGGGTCAAAAGGGCTAGCTTTAAAATAGACTGAATAGTATGGAAATTGGGTTGATCCCCTATCATCCGGGTTTCATCGTAGTGCTTTAAAATAGACTGAATAGTATGGAAATTTTGTTAGACATGTTAGGTATTGAGTTACCTGTATGGGGCTTTAAAATAGACTGAATAGTATGGAAATGGTGGTGGTGGGGTGTGGGGGTGTTCAGAGGAATATGCTTTAAAATAGACTGAATAGTATGGAAATATAATCGGTTTTATATGGGTTTTCCATACTGAGATTAGCTTTAAAATAGACTGAATAGTATGGAAATAGGGCGGTGGGGGTTCCTGGTGGGGGTTCCTGGTGGGGCTTTAAAATAGACTGAATAGTATGGAAATTAAGCATCTAAAACTTCATAATCGGTTTTATATGGGTGCTTTAAAATAGACTGAATAGTATGGAAATTGAGGAGGAACAGGTATTCAGTGAGATACCATTTGCTTTAAAATAGACTGAATAGTATGGAAATTCTCCAGGGGGACAGCCAAAACAAAATAATAAATTAGCTTTAAAATAGACTGAATAGTATGGAAATTAAAAGTAACGGTTCAAGTGAAACCTGGGTACAAAGGCTTTAAAATAGACTGAATAGTATGGAAATTTCTTTTTTATCTCGTATTCTTTTTTCTTCTTGTGTTGCTTTAAAATAGACTGAATAGTATGGAAATTCAGATTCATTTTGATGTGCAGGTTAAGAATCTGAGGCTTTAAAATAGACTGAATAGTATGGAAATAAAAAGACCTCTCCGTGCTTCTTTTCGGCTAAGGAAGCTTTAAAATAGACTGAATAGTATGGAAATGATATTGTCAGAGGAATTCAGATTCTTTCTGACACCAGCTTTAAAATAGACTGAATAGTATGGAAATTTTAGAACCCATAAACCTATAATTTTGGAGGGGTAATGCTTTAAAATAGACTGAATAGTATGGAAATTCTGGGCTCAGATGTGGATATAGCGGGTTTAGAGTTGGGCTTTAAAATAGACTGAATAGTATGGAAATGATATTATCAAAAAAAGAATGAATGTAGGAACTGGAAGCTTTAAAATAGACTGAATAGTATGGAAATTTTTTTATAATAAATATAAAAATTATTTATATTTCTTAGCTTTAAAATAGACTGAATAGTATGGAAATTATATACATATAACGAAGTAGATGTGGTATATGATGAAGGGCTTTAAAATAGACTGAATAGTATGGAAATCTCAGAGAGTTTTCTAACATATCATATGAGATACTGAGCTTTAAAATAGACTGAATAGTATGGAAATGCATCCTCACCACTCCTCTTCACACCGAGGAGAGCTGCTTGCTTTAAAATAGACTGAATAGTATGGAAATACCTTGGAGAGGGCCTCTCTCACTGGACCCCCAATGTGCTTTAAAATAGACTGAATAGTATGGAAATGCCTTATCAGTCCCAGATTCCCATTCCGCGTTGAGTGGCTTTAAAATAGACTGAATAGTATGGAAATCTCGTATGCTACTCTACTCACAGCTTCAGTTTTGCTGTGCTTTAAAATAGACTGAATAGTATGGAAATATCTAAAGCGAGGTTCTTTATGTAAACCTCCCTTAGCCACGCTTTAAAATAGACTGAATAGTATGGAAATCACAGCCATTCACTCTCACAACAAAGATGAAACATATGCTTTAAAATAGACTGAATAGTATGGAAATCCATGATCACGTGGTGCCAGGACGAGTAGGTCATCATCGCTTTAAAATAGACTGAATAGTATGGAAATCTATCTCGTATTTCTGTATGTAGAGTGCTGCGAGTGCTTTAAAATAGACTGAATAGTATGGAAATATCGTAATCATAGGCTCTTCATAGCCACCAAAAGCTTTAAAATAGACTGAATAGTATGGAAATATAGTGATGAGTCTATTGACACCGTGATAGATACGTTGCTTTAAAATAGACTGAATAGTATGGAAATTTGATACTAAGGCTGATTGGGATAAAGGAACTTTTTGCTTTAAAATAGACTGAATAGTATGGAAATCCTATATCAGGTAAGAGTGCAGCTAGCTGTATATCTTGCTTTAAAATAGACTGAATAGTATGGTAGTATGGAAATTCAGTCGTGAACTATATAGATTGCAACTGATAACCAGCTTTAATAGACTAAATTTAGTATTGGAATCAAC
>JASEGA010000058.1 GCA_030018315.1 bacterium
AACGCCATTTTTCAAAGCGTCTAAGGTCAACTTTTATGGCTTATATTACTTGTCTTTTGTCAAGTAAAAAGCGAAAAGTTATTATTTAGAGAATTAATAAAATGTCTAATAATTTTAGCCATCGTATCATCTGTATTATCAACATTCTGTAAAGATTGGAATAAAATTAGAATTTTTAAGTCTCCTAAATCAGCTTGTGGCTTGATGTAAAAAATTAAGAAAAATAAAGAATGAAAAAGAATTTTGTAGAAAATATTATATAGTATGCAAAAGAAAATAGCTAATACTAATAATTTGACATGGGAACGAATTCTCACAGAGGCAGGTATTAATAATGGTGGGACTATACCAGTCAATGTAGGGAGGGATGACTTTATGTTTGGTATATGTGGCTTATACCGAAAAGGGGTAGTTGAAATCTACCTTTGCTGTATCCCTAATCCTAAAATACCAAAAGAAAAGCTGTTACCAGTTAATGAGGAAGAGTTTGAGCTTGCAGTTAATAAGACAAAGGAGGTACTTAAGAGATGGCTAAATACATAGGCTCACCTTGGGGCTACATTATTGGTAAATTAGGAAATAAAGTAGGTTTCCTATGGAAAGGTATACCAGTTAGTAGGCAATATGTTATACCAGGTAACCCAAAAACACAGGCTCAACAAAGGGTGAGGGCTATATTTAGTGATGTAGTTAAGTACTCTAAAACTATGCCTTTAATAATTTATTACAAGATAGCTAACCGTTCCCATATGACACAATTTAATCTATGGACTAAACACAATCTACGTTATGTATACACAACTGAGTCCGCTATGGGTAAACCGTATTCACCATGGGTTATCAGAGTGTATCCAATTGGTGATATACAGCCAGCAAGAATTATATATGCTACATATAAGCCGGATACTGGCGAGTTTAGTGTTAATTGGGATACTTCCCTTTACGGTAAAGGAACAGCAGAGGATAAGATGTGGCTTGCTATACATCATGTAGCTAGGGATACCTGGTATTTTATACCTACACATAAAATAAGACAAGACGGTAGCTATTCGTCCTATATTTGGAAGGACCTTGAGGAGCAGTTTATTGCACACCTACACCCAGTGGATAAAAGTTTACCAGATTGCTGCTGGCTTGATAGACTTGGAACCTGTTACCCACCAGATGACCCAGCCCCTCTATTGTCTACAGGTAAAAGGATGGAGATGACTATGCTTAAACAGGTATGGCAATATGGAACATCAGGGGTGCCGGGTTCAGGTCATAACCAGCTTTATCTACCAAATGACGCAGACCTGTTACCTAACGGAAACATACTTATATCAGATACATACAATAACAGGGTGATAGAAGTAGACAGGACGCACTCTATCATCAGGACTTGGCTATTTACACAACCATATGCGGCAGACCTATTAGCTAATGGAAACATACTTATTGCATCCATTGATGGCGTATACGAAATTGACATTACAGGCTCAATAGTATGGAGCTATACAGGATTGGGTGTATGCCAGGATGTGCATAAGCTACCAAATGGTAACATACTTATAGGCTGTATGGAAAATAATGTAGTTAGGGAGGTAGATGCAAGCTTCAACATAGTATGGCAATACGGAACTTGGGGAGTACCGGGCGCAGGTTATAATCAACTACATTACCCGAGGAAAGTGAAAAGATTACCTAATGGAAACACACTTATAGGTGATTATGGGAGTAGACGTGTCATAGAAGTCACACGTGCAAAACAAATAGCCTGGCAATATGGGCAAACATATGTTAGTGGAACAGGACCTAACCAAATAAGGAGGGGATGGGCTGTAGATTATATTAACAAAGATGCTTACTTAATAAGTGATATGGCGGGTAGGAGGGTAATTAAAGTCACTAAAGACAAAGATATAATATGGCAGTATGGGAAGACTGATGTGATAGGTTATGCCATAAACAAGCTATATACACCATACGATGTTGACTACTTACCTAATGGGCATGTATTAATTACTGATGCCTGGAATCATAGAGTGCTTGAAGTCGCTTAACAATGATAAATTCTAAGCACGAAATTCTAAATCCTAACCTAATGAAAAATCCTAAACTCCAAGCACTAAATTCTAAACAATATCTAAATTCCAATTTCCAAATTCCAAACAACGTTTGGAATACCTGACTGCCGTCAGGCAGGTTTGGAATTTGAATTTTGGGATTTGTTTAGGATTTAGAAATTAGGATTTAGAGGATAATGGGCACGCAGTCAGGGGTTACCACCACCCAATAATGGTGGAAGGAGGTGAAACACTATGGCTAAATATATTGGCTCACCTTGGGGTTACCTAAGAGGTAAACTCAACGATGCAGTTGGTGGAGTATGGAAAGGTATAGAGTGGACAAGGGTCAGAGTCCTACCAAGGCAGCGTGGTACTATTGACTTATGGCGTAGGATGATGGCTGGTAGAATAAGACCACTACTGTTCTCATACAAGCAGTTCAATATTAGGCGGCTTGTATTTCAGTTACTTGGCTGGTTAGGACGCGCTAATCTTGAGTGTCTGATGTATCCAGTATGGCAAAGGTTATGCGACCTTAGGAAGTATAAGCTGACTCACATTAACCTATTCGTCCTAAGGAATGCACCAGCTCTATGGGCGTCTATACCAAACAAGGACCAGATATACAGTATCACTAACAAGCCTAATATGGACTTTATGCTTGTATCTGATGGAGACCTCGAGCCTACACCTTCTATCACAGGTTGCACATATAATCCAGCTACGGGTGCACTCACTATAACATGGGATGCAACTCATGTAAAGAATGGAACTGATACTGACCTCGCCTATATAATGGCATATGTGGAACCAGTAGTTGATATCTCTTGGCGACCAGAGGGCTATCTATACGGAACTGCACTTACAAGTGTAGGGACGAGGGTTGCTGGAACAGGTACTATCACAATAGCAGCTGGTCTTACTCCATCAGCTATTCATGGCTATGTATTCTTTAGGGATGCAGCTAATCTGATTGGATACTCACCATCAGTAGCTGCTACTGCTACATAATTTATAGGGGCAATTCATGAATTGCCCACCTGTAGGGCCGGGGTCACCCCGCTCCCTACGTTTGTATCTTTTTGACTGCGTGCCCTTCACAGTTCATTGAGCCCTTTTCCTAACTGTCATTCTGAGGCGAAGCCGAAGAATCTACATTGAGATACTTCACTCCGTTCAGTATGGCAACTTTTCATTTTTTACTTGACAAAACCTGAAAAATGGTTATAAATAATTATGGAGGTGTAAAATGAATAAATTATTAGTCATTTTAATGATGCTTTCATTTATA
>JASEGA010000059.1 GCA_030018315.1 bacterium
AATGGATTAGGATAAACTTCAAGTTTTGGGATTTGAGGTTTGAGATTTGAGCTTTCTTCAGTACCTTCTTTCCAATATTTGAGTATTGTTCCACCCTCTCCTACTGCCCAGCCATTGTTTGCATCTACAAAGTGGACTCCCCAGAGGTCAGCAGTTACTCCACTTGTATCATAACTCCAGGTTGCTCCGCCATCATGTGTGCAAATGATTTTCCCTTTGTCACCTACACACCAGCCATTTTGTAAATCTCCAAAATGTATATCCCATAACATACCGGCTGCCTCACCAGTCGGATTCCACTGAATATCCCAGCTCTGCCCCCCATTAGTAGTGTATATAATACGCTCTTCAGAATTAGCACCTCCAAAACTTGCAAGCCAGCCACATGCCCAGCCAGTTGAGTTATTCACTGGAAAGTGGACTCCTGTCATAAATGGCCAAGTATAAGGGATAGTGGATGGCCAGTGATAGCTCAGCTCCCAACTTAACCCACCATTAGTTGTCCGTATTATGTAACCTCTTGTAGCAGGCGAGTCCTCTGTGCCACCACAAGCCCAGCCATGCTGTAAATCTGAGAAGTAAATGCCAAACATACCACCATTGTAGCCAAACCAGGTCTGCCAGCCCCAGCTATTTCCACCATCAGATGTATGAAGTATAACCTGGTTATTATAATATGGACCACCAGGAGTTATCCAAGCATTTAGTGGGTCAACACACCAAACTCGTTGTGGACACCTGTTTAACCCAGCATATTGTTCAACCCAAGTTTTACCACCATCAGTAGTATGTAAGATTAACTCAACAAGGTTACCGCCACCAGGCCGTTCAGTGCAGCCAGTTATTACATAGCCACCATCTGTAGCTTGAACTACTGAGAAACCCCAATCACTGCTATTACCAGCACCCTGAAATAGCTTATCCCATAACTTATTACCTTCTGCATCTGTCTTTAGTAAATATATATCCGCACCTGTACTGTAATGTAGAGAAAGAGTACCAACTACAATGTAACCACCATCTTCAGTTTCCCTAACCTCGTAGCCACGAGCACGGTGAGAGGTCTCAAATGTCTTATCCCATAACTTATTACCTTCTGTATCTATCTTTAATAACCATAGACCCCAATTATTACAATCTACCCCATATGAACCAGTAACTACATAATTACCGTCTTGCGTCTGAATTACTGAGTTACCACTGTTCCAATAAGTATAAGCACCAGAATAGGTCTCGGTCCATATTGTGTCACCATTAGAATCAGTCCTGATTAGCCATAAATAGGAATTATTATAAACACCAGTTATGATATAGCCACCATCAACGGTATTTACAACAGAGTGCCCCTCATCCCAACCGGTGCCACCGTATGTCTTGTCCCATACCTCATTACCTTCTGCATCTGTCTTTATTAACCATGCATCATGACTACCGGATGAGGTAGTAATCCCAGTTATGATATAGCCACCATCTCCAGTCTGTGCCACAGACATGCCAGCGTCATACCCAGTTCCGCCAAATGTCTTATCCCACAACTTATTACCTGATGCATCCATTTTTACCAACCACACATCCCAATCGCCAGCACCGTATGACTCAGTGCATCCAGCTATGATATAGCCACCATCTGTAGTAAGTACCATTGAGTATCCCTCATCTGAATCAGTTCCACCATAAGTTTTGGTCCAAAGTGTATCACCATTACCATCCGTCTTTAGTAGCCATACATCACTATTACCTGCACCAAATGACCAAGTATAGCCAGCTATAATATAGCCACCACTGGTCTGTTCTACTGAGTATCCATAATCATAACTTCTTCCACCATAGAGTTTATCCCAAAGCTTGTTGCCAGCACCGTCTGTCTTTATCAGCCATAACTCACGCCTTCTATCCACTATTCTTCCAGACCCCACTGCCCAGCCATTGTTTGTGTCTGAAAAGCAGACACCAGAAAGCTCAGCATCTACAGTGTCAGGTAATGGAAACGGTTGCTCAACCCAAGACTTGCCACCATTTTTTGAGTGCAGAATAACACCACGCTCCACTGTAGGCCGAGTCCGGCCTCCTACTGCCCAGCCGTATTTGTCATTTACAAAGTAAACATCAAAGAGGACAGAGCTTACACCTGAATTTTCTTGAGTCCAGCCACCAAAACACAGACCAGAAAACCAGATTATCGCACAAATTATAGTATATAATTTATTCATTTTACTCCCTCTGTGATTGCGAGCGATAGCGAAGCAATCCAGAGATTGCTTCATCGTTCTACTCCTTGCAATGACATTTTTTTTCTCATTTCACTAATACCATCTTTTTAGTAACTATTTTATCACCAACCTCAAACTGTAAGAAATACATACCACAAGATACTCCATTAGCATCCCAATCTACAGAATAATAGCCAACCTTTGTCTCCTCATTAACAAGTGTTGCTACCAACTCAGCTACTATATTGTAGACTTTGAACGATACCATTACAAGGACTACCTCTTTTATCTTTTAAACTATCAGTCAAACTCCATGTCCCACTTGAAGGATTATAAAACTCACAAGTCTTCCTTGGAGCCCAGATACTTGTATCGGCACCACCAATCACTAATACCTTTCCATCATTAAGACGAACAGCACAATGCTCTGTCCTTACATAATTCATATTTCCAGTATAGTCCAAGGTGCCAGTTGTAGTATCATATAGCTCACAAGTTTCACATCCACTGGACGGACCAGACCCACCACCAGCTACCAGAACCTTGCCATTTTGAAGCAATATTGCGATGTGCTTGCTTCGGCCACGGTTAAGTGAGCCTGTTGACTCCCAAGACTCAGCTAATATCTCATCTCCTACTATAAAGCAGAATAGCAATAAAATACTTGCTAACCTGTTCATTTCACACCTGTTCATTTTAATATAGATATTTGTTTAACTACATATTCATTGCACATATCTAATCTGCAAAAATATATTCCACTTGGTAAAAATTTACCACTGTTATCAGTGCCAGCCCAAGAAATAGAAGTGAGTAGTGGCAAGTGATAAGCGGGAAAAGATTTAACTAACCTGCCAGTTAGGTCGTAAATCTTAAGAGAGACTGGAGACCGAAGACCATAGACTAAAGACTCTT
>JASEGA010000060.1 GCA_030018315.1 bacterium
AGAGTTTATTATGAAGAAGGGAAATACCCGGTAAGAGAGATATGGAAGTGGGAAAAGGAAGATTTTGAAAGAGACCAGAAACTCAAACTGATAAATCCTGAAGATGTGGAACGCTTTGCCCCTCCTGTTAAAAGTGAAACGAGTCCTTCCGAGAATTATGAATATGTAATTATACCCAACTTCACGAGTAGAGGCTGTAAATGCCTGCAATTTAAGGAAATAACTTTTCATTAGATACTACACCCCTCTTTATCCCGCTCATAATCAAAGGATAGGAGACCAAAATTTGTTAAAAGGACAGTCTCAAGTGGATTTTCTCGTTGAACTACTAATATTTCTTTTTTCTCTATCAAAAGCTTGTTTATTTTTACACTCCCAAGAAGATTGATAAATCTCTCGAGTGTATTATATCTCCCAAGCCATCCCACCTCTTTCAATTTCTTCCTAACCCAAGCTAAAATTACCTGTGCGAGCAAGCATAAGAATATATGAGTCTCTACCCTCCTATCTTTCCAATGGCCTATAGGCCTTACCTCTATTAACTCCTTTAAATCCCTGAAACACCTTTCTACCTCTTGTAACTTCTTATAATGAACTTCAATATCATAATCTTCCATGTGTGTCTCGCTTGTCTTAAGAATATAATAACCACAAAGCCTTTCTGCACGCCTTATTGCTTCTACTTTCTCTATTATCTCAAATATCCCATTTTCATAACGAAAATCAAAATACTTCTCCGCCCCACTCTTTGTTAATTTCTTCTGCGCCCTCCTTATTACTTTTTCGTGTTTCTTTAGTCGTCCCTTTTCTACCATCCTTTGAACAACCTTCAATGACTCTCTCCCCTTTTCCAACAACGACCCGAAAACTTTTCTATCCCTTTCTCTCCTGAACTCCGAACCACATAAAACATATTTTGCATCCTCCCCATCTTGCCAGACAGTTACAGGAAGTCTTTTATCAAATAAAAAAGGATCTATTTTTTTCTCCTCTAATAAACCCTTGGCTTCTTCGTGAGTCAATGCCATTATATAACCTAAATCTGCATTTATTATTTCCTCCACATTATCAATACTTATCATTCCCCTGTCTCCTACAAATATTATTCTCTCTATATTAAAACGTTCCTTTACTTTCTTCGCCACTCCTTCCACCGTGTCTTTATCTCGTAAATTCCCATCAAATATTTCAAAATGCACAGGAAAACCCTTCTCATTTAACACAATTCCCAACAACACTTGCGGTCTATCAGGCCTATGATCTCTGCTATATCCCCGCTTTCCCTTCTTGACTGCTCCTCCTTCAAAATAGATAGAAGTTATGTCATACAATAAAAATAACGGCTTACCACCGGAAAGTTTGTAAAACTCCTCTAATATACCATCCATATTATCTTTAACTTCATCCATTGCTTCATATACACGATTAGGGTGATATTCTTTCTTCCTGAGACTGCAAAAGAAAGGGAAGGCTGTCCCTTTTATCCAGCTAATTGCTTCCATTTTTGACGAAGGCTTCAATATACGATTTAATAAAACTGCTACTATCAACGAAAGCGCTTTTTTAGACAAAAATTTAGAAAGTACATCCATCACCCCCAACTGGTGCATCATATAGAGAAAAAACACAATATCCCCATAATCATACCCCCTTCTGATAAATTCTTTCAAGTTATCTATAACTATCGCCTTAGGATTTTTTAATATCTTTTTCAACCCATCTCTTTGCTCCACACTAAGATGACTAATATTCTCAATATACTTATGCTTTACCTTCCCATTCTCCCTGTAAGACTTAACAAGCCACCAACCTCCAGAAATCTTCCCCTTATAAACACTCGCACATCTTTTAATCCACATACCTAATATATACCACTAAAAATAGGCTTGTCAAGAAAAAAATTAACTTTTTTTGAAATTTTTAGATACTACAAAGTTGTAAGTAAAGTGTGTAGAGATGTAGGAATTATTGAGGTTTAGGGGTTTTTACGGGTGATTTTTTAGTGAAGTTAGGTATAACAAAAAACAGTTTACCCCCCCTGCTTATTCCGAGGGTTTATTATCTATTGTGAGAAGACCGTGGTTTAAATTTTGGCCCAAGGGGGTGCCAAAACATATTGAGTATCCTAAAATTCCGCTTTTCCAATTTCTGATTGATTCGGCTAATAAATATCCTGACAAGCCCGCACTATTATACAAGCACAAAAAAATAACTTATAAGGAGCTTGATGCACTGAGCAGTAAATTTGCACTTGGTCTGATAGAGCTTGGTGTAAAAAGAGGCGACAGAGTTTTGATTTTCCTGCCTAATATTCCAGAATATGTTATTGCTTATTATGGGATACTGAAATCAGGTGCAGTTGTGAGTTCGGCAAGTCCTTTGTTTAAAGAAATGGAATTAGAATATCAGCTAAATGACTCTGGAGCTGAGACTATAATCACAAATAGTTCTCTGTATCCTATTGTGGAGCATATTTGCGAGAAGACTAAGAATATTGTCATTGTAGGAGAAAAAGTTCCTCTTGGAGTAAAACTTTTTAAAAATCTTTATTATGATGGTTTAAGTTTTCCCACTATGAGCATAAATCCAAGGAAGGATACTGCTGTTCTTCAATATACAGGTGGCACAACTGGTTTGCCAAAGGGTGCTATGATGACCCACTATAATCTTGTTGCTAATGCAATTCAAAACACCAGATGGTTCAAATGGACTCCAGATGATGTTGTATTAGCAGTTTTCCCATTTTGTCATACTTGGTCTACCTGTGTTTGCATCAATTCTCCTATCCTTGTGGGAGCCACGATAGTATTAATGGAACACTTTGACCCGAAAGAGGTTTTGCAAACAATTGAAAAAGAGAAAGTCACAATTTGCTATGGCTCAGCTATCATGTTCAATCTTCTTGTGAATTGTCCTGAAATTGAGGATTATGACATTTCCTCTTTGCGACTGGTCAAGGCAGGGGCAATGCCCATACCACAAGAGGTA
>JASEGA010000061.1 GCA_030018315.1 bacterium
TTTTGTTTCACCGGGGACTTCTTTCCCAAAAAGACTTATTATCCTCTCCATTTTTTCAATATTAAAGGAATTTTTTGTCAGTGCAACCTAAAAATGGTTTTTCCAATCGCTTATCTACATTGGGTTGAGATGGTGTCCAAATTTAAAATTCAGTTAAAGGTGAGAATTTTTTGGAAAATAATGGGGAAAAGAGACCCCTTCTTCTAATTCAAAGAGAATTGCGGGGATAGAGGGATTTTTGTCAAATCTTAAGAGTTGCAACCTTCTGAATGAGCCTCACATTTTCCTACTTTTTCAGAATATTTTCCTCTGTCTCCCCATGTCATTTGCAAAGTAAAAGTCCCCCACTATTGCAAAGTAAAATGGGACCACCCGGTGTAGACAAGATGAAACTTTCCCTGTATAATGGTGCATCTAAGGGCACAGACCTCGTGACAGCCCGACCTGCCCAAGTAAGAATTAGGTCAGGAAAGCCTTACGAGGTAAGTGCTGCCCAGGAGGTGTGCCATGATAAAACCGGAGGTGTGTCTCATGATACGACACCTTTATCGTGAAGAGGGATGGAGTAAAAGGCAAATCGCAAGGGAACTCGGCATCGATAGAAAAACTGTCCGAAGATACCTGAAGAAGGATGGAATGCCCAACTACCACAGAAGAGCTAAATACCCCTCTATATTAGACTCCTACGATGAGTATATAAGGGGAAGACTCAAAAACTATCCCAAAATTACAGCCGAGAAGATATATCGGGAGCTTGCGGGTAAAGGATTTAAAGGTTCATACAGGATTGTCGCATACTGGGTCAGCAAGCTAAGAGAGAAAGAACCACACGCCTTCCTGCGATATGAGACAAAACCAGGTGAATATGCTCAGGTGGATTGGGGAGATTTTGGATACATAGATTACTACGGCAAAAAGAAGAAACTCTACTGCTTCTCAATAGTCCTTTGCTGGTCAATATCTCAATACATAGAATTCACTGTTTCTCAGGACCTGCAAACCCTTGAGAGATGCCATTTGCATGCATTTGAGTATTTTGGGGGTGTCCCGGAAAAGATTCTCTACGATAACATGAAGACAGTAGCTCTGTTTCATATAGATGACAAAGTCAAGTTTAATCTTGCTTTTATTGATTTTGCTGGTCATTTTGGCTTTCTTCCAAAGGTATGCGATGTGGACGCTCCACACCAGAAAGGGAAAGTAGAAAAATCTATTGGTTACATTCGCACAAGTTTCTTTATCGGAGAGGAATTCAGGGACCTTAATGAGTTAAATGAAAAAGCAAGGAGATGGATGGATAACATATGCAATACAAGAGTGCATGGAACGACTCATGAAATTCCGTTTGAAAGACTTAAAGAAGAAAGAAAATCTCTAAGACCTTTACCAGATAGAGATTACAGGATATGCAAAGTAGAATATAGGAATGTGGGTAAAGATTGCTATTTCCCTTTTGAGAACAATCAATATTCGGTTCCTCATAAGTATGCAGGGAAAAGAGTCACAGTGGAAGTTTATGAGCAAGAGATTAAAGTATATTATGAGACTGAACTTATAGCTACTCACAGAATTTGTCCACTTAGAGGAAGGCGGATAAAAGATGAATCACATTTTGAATCTCTTCCATACAAAAGAAGAAATGGAGTGAAGAAGTATGAGGATTTATTCGCTGGCTATGGCGAAGCAGGGAAAGAGTTTGTAAGAGGTGTGATAAGCTCAAGTCTCTCCAATCCTTATTATCACCTTTCACAAATAGCAAAGCTTTGTGAATTCTATTCAGGAGAGGCAATAAGATTCGCATTAGAGAGGGCAAATAGATACAGAGCGTATGAGGCGAAGACATTTAAGAATATACTCTCCCAGTATCCCAATGGAAAGGAAGGGGTGAATCTCAATCTTGTTGTGTGCAGCCAATGCACAGATGTAGAGGAGAGGCCACTTGAGTATTATGAAATGCTTTGCAGGGAGGGATAGATGGCTGATTTGAAATTACATAAGGTGCGCGGGAATTTAAAGGAACTCAAGCTAAGAAGGATGGACGAATTACTTCCGGATTATCTTCGTGAGGCCGAGAGGCAAGAGCTTGGGTTACTTGATGCGATGGATGGACTTACAACTGAGGAGCTTTGCGCAAAGCGAGAAAGAGCACTTAATCATAGATTAAAGAAAGCAAGATTTCCGTTTGTGAAGACAATTGAGGGGTTTGACTTTTCGTTTCAACCTTCTATTAGTAAGAGGCAGATTATGGAGCTTTCAAATCTCGGATTTGTGGAGAGAAAGGAGAATTTAGTTCTTCTTGGTCCGCCCGGAGTCGGGAAAACACATTTATCAATAGCTCTGGGTATTTTAGCGTGTAGAGCCGGTTATTCTACTATATTCTATACAGCGGATGAATTATTGCAGTGGCTTATTAGTTCTTTAGCTGATAATTCGCAGGGAGAGAAATTAAGGAGGCTTTCAAGGTTTCAGGTATTAATTATAGATGAGATAGGTTATTTGCCGCTTAACAAGGTGGCTGCAAATTTATTCTTTCAGCTTGTGTCTTGTCGTTATGAGAAGGCTTCTATAATACTCACATCTAACAAGTCGTTTAGCAGTTGGGGTGAGCTATTTTCTGATTCTGTGATAGCGACTGCGATTTTGGATAGGTTATTGCATCATGCGGTAGTGATTAATATAAAGGGTGAGAGTTACAGGTTAAAGGACAAGAGGAAGATTTTAGTTGACAAGGAAAGGAGCAATGGATAATTTAAAATGGTGGTCCCTTTTTACATTGCAAAAGTGGTCCCATTTTATCTTGCAATTGACAAAGCCAGAACACAAATAAAAATATGCGACTCTACTCTTTCGTCCTTG
>JASEGA010000062.1:0-2397 GCA_030018315.1 bacterium
AAGAGGTGTACCAGAATGTATATTAGGAATACCAATGAAGTGGTTAGGCTATAACTTTGAGGATGGTATCCATAGTTATGGGTGTGGTGCTACGGGGGTTATGTCAGTAATTTTGTGTAAATTCAACATAACCTTCCTTTTCTCACGAGCTTAAATTTTCTTATCAGGGTGGATTAGCCCTGGACCACAATCCCTATTTTTATATCCTGATCACCCCCTCCATAAAAACCATCCTTTCTATAAACCTAAATTAAAAATTCTGTTTGTCAACTCCTAAAATTCCAAAAATCTACACCATAGCCCGTGTCCAGTTGTCATTCAACAGCCGGGTAATAGCATACATTATCCGAACACTACTGTCAGAATTGGGAAATATGTTCATCGGACGTGTCCGCCTTCTTACCTCACGAAATGCTCTCTCCAGAATATTTGTGGTCCTTATAGACTTCCAAAGTGCTTTATCAAACTCATAATAATGAAGACAATTAAATAAATCCTTCTCCAGGCACTTCACTGCCCTTTCTTCTTCTATTTGCCACTTCTCCTTCCACTGCTTAAATCTATTTATAGCTTCTCGTTTGCTCTCTCCCCCAAATATCAGGCTCGCCTCTCTCATACACTCCTTCTTGTTTCTCTTCCTGAGTTTAGCCCCAACATTCCTTAACTTATGAGCAATACACCTCTGAACTTTCTTAAATGGGTATATCTCACGAAGAGCTTTCAAGAGCCCAAGATTCCCATCAGTAATTATAAGTTTGAGAGACTTTCCCAAAAGCCCACGGGACTTAAGATTAATAAGAAAACCTCTCCAATTATCTGTATCTTCCACATCTACAAGTTCAAAGGATAGAATCTCACGCCTTCCATCTTTGTATATTCCGTAGGCGCAAAGCATGACCTTGCCTTCTATTCCAATTTCTCTTACCTTTTGAGTAATTCCATCAAGAAATAGAAATTCTACTGTGTCCTCAATTTGCTTTGTCTTATATTTCTCCACTTCCTCATCCAGAGATTTTTGTGCATCCGAGACTGTTTGGCGAGAAACTCTTTTCCCATAAAGCTTCTCAAGTATATTTTCCAGCTTGCGGGTGGATATTCCACTGATAAAGAGTTCACCAATTGATGTATCTATATCTGGAGCTCTTCTTTTATATTTCTCGAGTACCTTAAACTCAATTTCTCCCTTTCTTACACGAGGAACAGATAGGTCAAGCAGAGGTCCATATTTTGTGAGGAGGGTTCTTTTGTATTTCCCATTTCTGTATCCTTTGCGTGATTTTCCTCTTTCGTAGGGCAAGGCTTGTATTTGCTCTGTAAGTTCAAGCATAAGGAGTGTTTCTATGAGTACTTTCGTGCTGAAAATCACTCTTCCTTCTATTGCCTTCCATATTTCTGTTCTTGCTTCCTCTATAGTCATTCTTTTAGCCATTTTACACCTCCTGCGTTTATTTTATCACAGGAAGGCAAGCTTGTCAAATTTTACACAATTTCCCTGACATTACCCAGCGATAGAGGACATTTTTGCTGAAAAGTAACAAAAAGAAAATAGGAAGCTTGACAAATGCCTCAACTATGATAAAATATAAATGTGATCACTATATTCAGAGAAATTTATCAATACAGGGAGCTTCTTCTTTCTCTTGCTATAAGAGATATAAAAACACGATACAAACAAACTTTCTTGGGTATTGCTTGGGCTCTGTTTGTGCCACTTGTTACTATGCTTGTTTTTAGCTTTGTTTTTGTAAGGTTTGTTAAAATTGATACAGGAGGAGTTCCTTATCCTATTTTTGCTTATTGTGGTATCCTTCCATGGACATTCTTTGCCGGTTCACTTAATTTTTCAATAAACTCGTTAGTAATGAATGCTGGGCTTATCACAAAAATTTACTTCCCGAGAGAAGCCATCCCAATTGCATCAATTGCTGCAAACTTTTTAGACTTTTGTATTGCATCAGTTATACTTTTTGGATTAATGGCATGGTACCAATTTCCACTCCATTTGACAATCCTTATAGTACCGGTTATATTAATAATTCAGATTACCCTAACAGCTGGTTTAGGATTTATATTTGGAATGGCAAACCTTTTCTTCAGAGATATAAGGTATATATTTCAAGTAATTATTCCCTTATGGATGTTTGCTACTCCAGTAGTTTATCATATACCTGAAAAATATCAATGGATATACAGGATAAATCCAATGGCACCTATTATTTCTTCGTATAGACCACTGATATTAGAGGGTAAGCTACCTAAATTAGTAGTAGGTTTGAACCCTTCCCCCCTACTTATTGCATGTTTAGTATCATTAATTATTCTAATTTTGGGCATGCTATGGTTCCATCGCACATCTCCCATATTTGCAGAAAATGTATAAAATTGAATTTAAAGATG
>JASEGA010000062.1:2407-2689 GCA_030018315.1 bacterium
AGTTCCGAAAAGGTGGCGGGACTTCATCTATCCGTGACCTTGGAAGAATTAGAAGAAGAGAAAGGTTTTGGGTGATTAGAGGTGTCTCATTTCAAGTAAATGAAGGAGAGATATTTGGAATAATAGGCCCTAATGGAGCAGGTAAAACAACTATCCTCAGGCTTATTGCTCGCATATTAGCTCCTAATCGTGGCGAAATAAATGTTTCAGGCAAGGTGTCAACACTAATTGAGCTTGGAGCAGGATTCCATCCTGAACTTACAGGAAGAGAAAATATATGGC
>JASEGA010000063.1 GCA_030018315.1 bacterium
GGAGAGGTTTTCAATATTTTTGGACTGATAATTTGTGGATATAAAAATATTTATTTAACAAAGCAAGTAAAACTTGACAAAATGAAATTAAAAAGGTATATATGAATTTAAGGGGGTGAAATTATGAATAGACGACTTATTTTAGCCATTTTGCTCACCATTCCATTTAGTTACTTAAATGCGGAATGGGTGAGCCTTGGAGGTGCTGGACAGGGAGCACCTGAGGTTAGGGTTATTGAGGCTACAGATAGCAAAGTTGTTATGGAATTCAAACTCAGTGGCTATTACCTTGATATAATAGAGATAGATGGTAAACCATATTCTAAGATTGTTCTACCTGGGGTAGTAACTTTTCTTGAAAAAGGATTGCCTGCACTACCAAAGTTAAGTAAGAGTGTGATTATCCCTGATAATGCTATGATGAACTATCGGGTTGCTGAGCTTGAATACGAGATTAGAGAAGTTTATCCTGTCATTCCTTCAAAAGGAAATCTGTATAGAAATATAGACCCAGCTACTGTGTCATACACTTTTAGTGAGTTTTACAATAAAGATGAGTGGTTTCCTAAAGAGGTTGTTGAATTACATAATCCTTTCATAATAAGAGATTTTAGGGGCCAGACAATTGAGTTACATCCATTTCAGTATAATCCGGTAAGGAAGGAGTTGAAGGTTATTAAACGAGTAGTAATTGAAGTATATCAGTCAGGTATAGGTGGTCAGAATATAAAGATTAGAAGAGGGAAGCACGATATAAGTCGCGAGTTTTACCCTCTTTACGAGAATCTGTTTATAAACTTTTTACCTGCTCGTTACGATACTATAGCTGAAAAGGCAGGTAGAATGCTAATTATCACTAAAGATAGTTACTATAATAACATATTACCACTCGTTGAGTGGAAGAAGCAAAAGGGAATACCGACAAAGGTTGTAAAGATATCAGAGGTAGGAAATACACAGACTAATATTAAAAATTACATCCAAACCGAATACAATACTGAAGGAGTGACTTTTGTCTTACTTGTAGGCAATGGAGATGACATAGTGCCAGCAAGGGGTACTGTAGGGCATGCCAGTGGTGAGACAGCTGACCCAGTATATATGTATCTTGAGGGTAACGATTACTATCCAGATGCTTTCATTTCACGCTTCTCAGCCAACAATGCTACTCATGTAGATAATCAGGTAGCAAGGTCAATTAAGTATGAGAAGGAGCCCGAGCTAGGCGGTAGCTGGTATTGTAAGGGAACAGGTATAGCAAGTAATCAAAGTGGTGGCGAGGGTATACCTGACTATGAGCGTGCTAACTGGATAAGGGATACTTTACTCAATTATACATATACGAGTGTAGATAAGATATACGACCCTTATGGGACTACAAGTATGATACGCGACTCAGTAAATGCAGGTAGAAGCATAATAAACTACCTTGGACATGGGTGGTATGATAGCTGGGGAAATGGAGGTGGATTTACAGTTAGTGATGTCCATGCACTCACAAATACAAACAAACTACCATTTATAATCTCTGTTGCTTGCTTTGTAGGCGAATTTGTTAACACAATTGAATGCTTTTGTGAAGCCTGGCTATGGGCAGGTACACCAGCTGAGCCTAATGGTGCAATTGCCCATTATGGGTCAACAATCCCACAATCATGGGACCCGCCTTGCTATGCTCAGTTTGAAGCATCTATGCTATTTGCACGCGGTAGAATGACAACAGCGGGTGGGACTACATTTAATGGGTCGTGCTGGATGATACAGCAGCTCGGCAACGATGGAGTAGAGATGTTCCAGACTTGGCACCTGTTTGGGGATGCATCTGTCCAGTTACGGAATAATACTCCATATCCAACTACAGTTAATTATCAGCCTGTTATTCCTGTAGGTGAGTTTGACTTGACAGTCTCGGTTGGGTCTGAAGGTGCTCCTATTAATGAGGCGTTAGTTTGTGCTAAGTTAGATACTATTTTTGTAAGTAGATACACAAATACAAGTGGTGAGGCAACGCTTCCTATTGTAACTACTGAGCCCTGTACACTATGGATTACGGTAACTGGACATAATTTACAACCTTATGAGGGTTATGCTTTGGTAATTGTACCTGCAACTGTGATTATAAATCCGGATACTATAACAGTTAATACAGCTACTAATGTTTCTGTTACAGTCCTTGATACTTTGGATCTGGGTATATCTGATGTTGTAGTGCGAATATCAGGCATTGGGGTCTCAAAATGTGATACTACAGGTGCAAGTGGTGAGGTCATAATCAATGTCAATTCACCGTATGGAGAAGTATTGAGTTGTAAAGGTCGTAAAATAGGTGAGAGTTGGGACTTATTCAAAGATTCTATATGGGTGATTGGAGATACATTACTTACTTCTCCTGATATATCAGCACAGGTGACAGAAATAGGGACGATAGATACTCTTACTCCTTATTACGAAGGCACTATAACTGCCCGTACGGGTGGTAATTCAGGTTTCACATTATTTACTAAAGGGTGTGGAGTTGATACATCTGTATTCACAATTGGGA
>JASEGA010000064.1 GCA_030018315.1 bacterium
TAACTACTCTTCAAATTATCTTTCCCAAAAAACTACCCATTTCTAAATAGCCTTACAAAATCAAATATCAAAAATTAAAATGTAAAATTATACCTCCTGATTTTGCAGCATTTGTATTAAGTCTGGGTTTTCTACTTCTAACTTTTCCTTCACTAATGCGGCACGCTCACAAGTACCATCCGGTGGCTCTCCTATGTCTTTACCCTCTAACAGCGCAAGTCCGGGACACCTGCTACAATAGAACGAGAGGTCACAATTTGAGCATATTGGTGACGGTGTATTGCGCAATTCGCGTAGCTGCAATAACAATTCAGATTGCGTCCAGATTTCTTTAAATGATTCCAGTCGTAAACTACCGGCCTTCAAATGAAGTACAGTACATGGGTATACATCACCTTTAGGTGATATTAGTACTACACTAATACCTGCACCGCAATTGAAAATGTTGTTGTTACAAAACGGTTTAATCTCTAATCTCCTTCTTATTGTTTTAGAGATATCTGGATATATAAAAGGAAAAATACAGGAGAATTGATGGAGAGAAATCCTTATCTTCTCAACTGGCCTTTTAATTTGCTCTTCACTCGTATGGGGAGGAGTGATTGCATAACCCATACCCCCCACTATTCCTAATTCTTTTATCAGTTTATCCAAATATGGGACTTCCTGGAAATTTACATTCATTATCCGAGTAGATGCCACTACATGTATTTTTTCTTCACGTAAATAATGTATGGCATTTATTACTTTCTTAAAAGAGCCTTTTACTTGTGTAATCTGGTCATGAGTCTCAGGAGTGGCTCCATGCAAACTAACCTCTACATTAACTGGATTTACATCTTTCAGGGCTTTAGCTATTGCAGGAGTTATTAAAGTACCATTTGTGAGAAAACTAATTGCAAAGTGTAACTTTTTTGCATAGAGTGATAGCTCAAGCCAATCATCCCGCAAAAAAGGCTCGCCACCTGTAAAACTTATACTAAAAGTACCTGCATCTGCTAACTGATTCAAAATATTTTTCCACTCCTCTGTTGTCAGCTCTTCGCCAGGAGGTTCACCCACCCAGCAGTGTATGCATTTAAGATTACATCTATAAGTTAGTTCAAGTAAAACTTCAAACGGAATCAGATTATCGTACACTTTTTTAACAAATGATGTAAATACTTCTGCTTTATTTAACATCTTTAAGCCTCTCTTTTAACTCTATCCAAGGCAAATAATCCTTTGAGAAATGCAATTCAAATGCTGGTACAAGAGCGCTTACCTCATCCAACGATTTCAGTGTTTTCGTAATTGTCTGAGTATAAATAGGATGATTTGAAATACTCATTTTGTAAATGAACTTCTTTGTGACCTCAATCAAATCATGTGTAAATTGATAAATTGATAATTTTGATACTTTAAATTGGGTATCTTTTATTAGCTTAAATGCTGCCTTAAGTTCAGGAAAATACATAAGCTCAGCTTTTTTATCATAACTATATAGAGGCCTATTAAACGGAGATTGATAAACTAAATAATGGTCAACTGATTTGACAATATAATTACCATCTTCTCCCATTGGTGATGTCCCATATTTAAGACATAGCTTTTGAGCCGTTGACTTACCTGCACCTGGTGGTCCATAGAATAGGTAACCAACCCCATCTTCTACTACACCAGAAGAGTGTATATGTAATCCCCCTAAATTAGCAATTGAGAGTGAAATTGTATACTTGAATGTCCGATTAATGAATCCAGGATTGAGATTATGATAAAGTAATTTAACACCATCAGATGAGACCTCTTTTATATAAAGACTATCCCTCCCTTCTTCTATATTAATCATATCTATAAATAACACACTACAATCTTTCTCAATGACTCGTTTTGAGCCAAACTCTGATAGTAATGCATTCCATTCTTTACTATTCACTCTGCAAATGGATAATGGGAGAGCTTCACCTATCCATGAATTTATAGGGCTTGAATATTTATCCTTTATTAGGTCAATAACTTCTTTCTCAGTTGCCGATACTTTTAACTTTAAGCCAGCTACCTGAACCTCACATTTATACATCTTTTTACTTGACTTTGTGAATCAATTTAGCCTCAAGTAGCTTATCTATGAGTTCATTGAGGTCCTTCCTTGCGCGTTCAGGTGTCACCTTATATCGCTTTAATAATTCATCTACTATATTATCAACAGTCATTTTGCCATCTATTAGTTCCCAGATATTGGCGCCTACACTATTCAATGAATGCATATATGCAGTCTCACCGGGCACCACTATAACAACTTCGTCCATTATCCGCCTCCACGGACAATCTTCTCGTTCAAAAATTCTATTATCTTGTCTCATAATTTTATTTATATTACTTTGTTAAAACTTTGTCAAGTTTTTTTTGCTTGTTTTTTTGCTTTGTTGAATAATTCGCTTTACAAAACTTGCAACACCTTGATTGA
>JASEGA010000065.1 GCA_030018315.1 bacterium
TATGAGGACATTCTTGCTGAACAATAAAGAGGACATTCTACCTTAACAGTAACAGTTTTTTTTAAAATGTTAGGCAAAAAAATAAAATTGAACTCTATAAAATGAAGCAGATTGCCGACAACCGAGAGATTGGTGGCAGCAATCCTTTCATTGCTTAGTATTTTGTAAGGCAAGGCTTTAGCCTTGCAAACCTAAAGGTTTGCCTTACATTGTTTATTGTCGTTAGTAATTTAAAGCCATTCTCTTCCATTTTTTGAATTAAAAAACTTGACAAAATGAAATTAAAAAGTATATAAAAAAGGAGTGGGTTTAATATTTCATTCCAATGAATCGGGATGAAATGTTAAAACAGCTTCTTATAAGATAAGGAGGTGTTAAAATGTTTACATTTTTCATAATTTTTGTTCAGCTCTCTCTTGGTGAAATTATTACAACCCCATCAATGGTATCTATATCTATAGATATGCCGAAGATTGAGCTGAGAGATGAGTTCAGAGAGGGCAGTTTTTACACAGACCTTTCTATACCAGGAGCAGGGATAGGGCTTGAAGTTGGTAAGCCAAAAATTCCTGTTATTAGAAAGACTGTAGAGATTCCAGAGGATGCAGATGTTAAAATTGAGGTAAAAGTAGAGGATAGAAGTATGGTATTAAAATATCCTATAATACCACTTCAGCCACCTGTGCCAAAAATTCCAGGTGCACAAGTTGAGTTTACAATTGATAGAGAATTCTACAAGATAGATAAATTCTATCCAGAAGAGTGGGCAAGTATTGTAAGAGTTGGCTACATTAGGGGACATAGAGTATGCTTTATTGAGATTTATCCAGTGAGATACAATCCAAGAAATAATGTAATTCACTATGCAGAGAGTGTAGATATTACTATTAAACTTACAGGTTCTAATATGACAAAGACAGAAGCTGTTCTCCATAGATACTATTCATTTCCATTTGGTGGTATGGCAAGAAAGATTATTGAAAATTACAATGTATTCAAACTTAAGGAGCCTCCTCAATTACCAATTGGCTACCTTATCATATGTGCAAACGATTACTATTCAAATATGGAACCATTTGTGGAATGGAAGAATAAGAAAGGGTTTTATACAACTATAACAAAGACATCAGATATCCCGGGAGGAGCAACAGTCACCAATATAACTAACTATATCAAGAATGCATATGATACTTGGGATATACCGCCAACATTTGTGTTACTTGTTGGCGATGTAGATAAAATACCAGCCCATACTGGGTCAGAAACAGGTAGTGTCACCGACCTATACTATTCTACGACTGCTGGTACTGATTTCATCCCTGATTTATACATTGGCAGGTTCCCAGTAGCTACAGTAGCACAAACAAATGTTCTTGTAGAGAAGATTTTAGATTATGAGAAAAATCTATGGTCACAAAGAGTTGATTGGCTTAATAAGGCATACTTTATGGCATCAGATGATGGATACCATCACCAAGAAGTTGAGCTCTGCTGTAATGTATGTATCCAGATTGCACGTGCTAATGGTATGGTATGTGATTCTTTATATGCGTATTATGGAACAGGTACACCTATCTCAACAGCAATAAATAATGGAAGAGTAGTAGCAGTATATACAGGACACGGGGATGAATATGGATGGATGGGGCCAAGTTTTAGCCAGTCAAATGTAAATGCACTCTCGAATCTTGATAAGTATCCATTTGTGGCAAGTCATGCCTGTTTGACAGGCACATTTAGTGTATCTGAGTGTTTTGGTGAAACCTGGGTGAGGTCGCAAGATAAAGGTGCAATAGCATTTTTTGGTGCATCCACTTATACTTACTGGATAGATGATGATACACTTCAAATTGGATGGTTTAGGAGTATGTTTGGTGCCTCTCCTACAAACTTTATTGGAGGATTTACGCAACTCGGCCTCTATGCCGAGTACCTATGTGGAGGAGTAAATTCTACCCCTCGCTACTATTACGAGGCTTATCATGTTTTTGGTGACCCATCAATGGACCTGTATACACTACTACCAACACCTATTTCAGTGAGTTATCCACCTGTAATTCCAGTGGGTGACTTCACTATGGATGTTACAGTTTCCGCTAATTCATCACCAATTAAAGATGCACTTGTTTGTGGCATTGCTGACACTCAGATTGTAGCATACACAAACTCATCAGGCATTGCTACTCTTAATATACACACTAATAAGCCTTGTACACTTTGGATTACAGTAACTGGCCATAATCTACAGCCTTATGAGGGCTATACACTTGTAGTAGTACCGGCTACTGTGATTATAAACCCGGATACTATTCAAGTTAATACAGCAACTAATGTTTCTATCACAGTACGTGATACTTTGGATCTGGG
>JASEGA010000066.1 GCA_030018315.1 bacterium
CATTTTTGCATTTTGATTTTTGATATTTGATTTTACTAATGGTGTTCATAGGCACACCAAAAGCCCATCCCATCACTCCTTATCACACAATCATAGACATCACCACCTTGCAGGAATTTAAAGTCTAAAATTAAAAATGCAAAATTGCAACTTATTTTTTACTTTACTAAAACTATCTGCTTTGTTAGGCTTTCTTTGTCCATCTGTAACTTATAGAAGTAGATACCGCTCGGTAGTCTATCTCCGTTATCAGCAGTGCCATCCCAAACTTGAGTTATTGAGTTGATTGAGTTATTGAGTTGTTGAGTCTGCGGGAATGACTTAACTAGTCTACCAGTAAGGTCGTAAATCATTAATCTGTATCCTGTACCCTGTTTTCTGTATTCTGTATACTGTATACTGGTCTTCTGGCTGAATGGATTAGGATAGATAACCAGGTTTGAACTTTGAGCTTTGAGTTTTGAGCTTTCTTCTACTCCTACTGGTAGCGAAACCATATTAGCCCATATATTGTAATCTGTACCGTTTCTAAAGTCAGACCATACGATAAGTGATGAATCACCCATTGCTATTCCTGGAAATGCTTGATGATATAAATTGTCCGATACTATAAAATTTGACCCCATCAATGTCCCACTTGCTGAAACTCTCTGCCCGTATATGCTGGAAAGCATCCCACTACGGGCATCGGTCCAGACAACAAGAAAATTTGACCCCTCCCATACTACTTTAGGTGATGTCTGGTCATCAGTTGCAGTGGAAATAGGAAAAGATGGTCCCACAACATCGCCTGACTGAGATACCAGTCGTCCATATATATCCAAGTCCTGATCACCATCACTCCATACAACTAAATAGTTAGTCCCATTCCATGCAATATCTGGGTACCAGCAAAATGGGTTAGTAGATAAAAAAATATCAAAGTTAGGTCCAATAGGATTACCATCTGAACCTACACGCTGACCACAAATTTTAGAATCTTTTGAACAAGCCCATACGACTAAGTAATCTATCCCATCAGATGCGACTGCTGGTGCACTCTGTGAATATTGAGAGCCACAGATAACAAAATTTAACCCTATTAAACCACCAGCTGCATCTACCAATTGACCGTATATGTCGCAATTACTGTTACCGTTACGATAATCTTCCCAGACTACAAGATGATTGGTGCCATTCCATGCAATATCAGGGTCTTTACGAAAAGTGTGCTCAATATAAGAAATAGTAATCTTTGAACCTGGCTCCCCAGTAGCTGATACAGGTACCCCAATTATGTAGGTCGATATACTATCACCCGATGTTTTCATACTATAGACAACTAAGTAATTTGTCCCATTCCAGCTTAATGCTGGTGAAGTCTCTTCCTCCCAAGGGACTTCCGTAATAGCAAAATTAAACCCTACCAAGCCACCTGCTGACGAGACACGCTGTCCGTAAATATCCCAACTCCAGATACTAGAATAGTCCTGCCATACAACGAGGAACTCGCTACCATTCCAGGCAAGCTCAGGGAACTGTTGAGCCTCACTGAGTGAGCATATTAGTAAATCAGACCCGCTCCCTTTTGACTGGTTCCCATACCAGCCATCTAATAAAATACAAGGTATATATATACCAGCGGTGTCAAGAAGCTTTGACCTCCCCAGGGTACGGTGTGTTAGATTTAGCAATGAACTACCGGCTGACTTCACCTTAAATTTAATTTGGATTAAACTACCAGTCCCAGAAACACCCCGTTGCTCTGCAGGGAATAAGAAATCGCCACCATACGCATAGCCTAAAGTGGTATCAATACTAGCAAGCATCCCCCAAGTTGTACGACCGTCTTGATTAAGGAACGAGTCATTTTTAATTATTGCACATTTTAATACACTTGGGTCAAAATGTAAACCGGTTTGCCAGGAATGAAGACCGACTACATCACAAACTCTTATCTTAACGATAAAGCTATCATTCGGGGCTATAGCTTCTACCCTTGTTGGATTGACCTCCAAAATGGTAATAGCTCTGCTAATACTTGCTACCCCTATTAGGAGACACAAAATTACTCTAACCACTTTTGTCATACCCCCTCCAATGAAGGCATGGTGTCAAGTATTTATTGATTACTTAACACGTACCTATTTATCATTTCGGTCCCTAGACCACCCTCCTATAGCGTATATTTTTGACTCTACTTCTGCTAGCTCTAAGAAAAGACGTGCAGTCGTCATATTGGCTTTTGTTGCCCAGCTGTTAGTTGA
>JASEGA010000067.1 GCA_030018315.1 bacterium
CCTAGTGAATGGATTAGGATAGATTTCCAATTTTAAGTTTTGAGTTTTGAGATTTGAAATTTCTTCAACCCCCGGTGGCCCAGTTGCTATAGTAAATGTGGCATCACTTGAGTCCACTGTTTCCTCAACATGACCAATATGATATATCTTTACCTTTGCTTGGGTTGTAGGTGTATTTGGGACTGTCCATGAATATGAACCACTGGCGTCAGGTGCATTATAAGATACAAGCTTCCACGCTGAGCCATTATAGTACCAGATATCGCAATCACCACTAATCCCTGATGGAGTCCAAGTAATAGCGTGCGTCTCTCCTACTATCCACCACTCACCACCATTTGGAGATAAAACTTTGTTTCGACGGCAGAGAGTAAAGTTACCATCACTGTAGTCATTAATAGATGGTTCACTAATAGCTGTTATTTTTACCTTATAAGTAGTGTCTGGAGTATAGGTTATGGGTACATCCCATAAGTATAGACCATCATTGGGAGTATACTCTACTATAGACTCAACCAAGCTACCACTCTTGTACAGCTCTAACTTTACACCCCCACTTACATTCTTACTCACCCATTTTATAGTCTTGGATGTCCCCATTGTGTACCACTCACCACTATCAGGTAAGATAATTGCTATTCCTGGTGGCTTATACCAGCCATGTGATGAATTATAAAGGATGGGGTATGCATCTGGATCAGAGAGGTCTACATATTTCAGACGCAGGATTGACCACCCAGTAGCATCTACAACCCGCCATACTAATGAGAAAAGCTTGCCATTGCCATCAAGACCAGGATTTGGACTCATACAAGCACAGGCAACCCATAGCCAGCCATTAGTATTATTTATCTCCTTTGCTAACCAAAAGACATCGCCACCATTACTTAGAGCTGTTGTATCAACAATCCTATCACAATTTATCACATATGGGTTAAAATATAGCTTAACATCAAACCCATAAAGATTTGGACTTGTAGTACTCTCCATATAATAAACAGAATCCCTAAAAGTAGAGCCCGCCGCTAAGCCAGCCTGCGTCTCCGGCAGTACTTTAACAAGTGGAGTATCCAGCAACACTCTGGTGTAATTTACTCCACTAACTAAAATTATAAATGCAATCAATGCTCCCCTCTTACACCTCCTTTTTAATCCTTCTGTTTTTTATTTTAGCATAAGCACTTGCTTAGTTATACTTTCTTTACCTACCTGTAATCTACAGAAATAGATACCACTCGGTAATGGTCTGCCAAGCTCATCACTACCGTCCCAAGTAACAGAGTTAATTAGTTGATTAGTTGATTGGTTAACTAGTAAGGAGCGAACTAATCTG
>JASEGA010000068.1 GCA_030018315.1 bacterium
TAAGGCTATTTAGAAATGGGTAGTTTTTTGGGAAAGATAATTTGAAGAGTAGTTATTAGAAAATAATTACTCAGCTCTTTGAAATTAAAATATGTGAAAGAGCAATTTTCAGCAGTTTCCCGCTAAAAAGCACATACTCCATCGCTAAATCCTATCTCTTAAGTCAATTGCTTCTCGTTATGGCTAACTCGTTCCTGAGACTATTACTAATCTGCCTCTAAGAATGAAATCCCTTATTCGCTTCACAATCAGTGCAATCAGGCTCAGTAATACATGAATCCACATGTTTGCAATTCCCCTTACCTTTGGAGCTTCAAGTAAGTCCCTACCCTTGAGTTCAGAAAAACACCTCTCTATTGCAGTTCTGAAATTGTATAACTTTTTCCATTCCCCAGAATCTCGCAAAATACTGTCCCTTATCTCTTGAGTCGGATAAACATAAAATACTCTGCCATACCCCGAGAGAGGCTTGCATTTGTTAGCTAATGGACAATCTTTGTGCCTACAGAGTAACTTCTGCCGATTGCTCCTTTTGGGTTCCTTACCATCTCTCATGAGTTTTAGATGAGTGGCAGGACAGCTAAAAGTATTGCCAGTTCTCAGGAGGTCAGAGCCAGAACTTGGGATTTCAAGTTCGCTAAAGAGGTCTATTTCCTCTTTCCCTCGCTTCTTGCCACGCCGGTTTAAATCAATAACAGGGATAATATTAGAGTCAATACAGCTCTTATAGTTATCGTGTGAGTCATACGCTGAGTCAATAGCTGCTACTTCTGGTGAGAGAAGTTTTGTGGTTTTCTGAATAAGGGACTTTGCTTTTGGACCGTCAGCTTCATTGCCCGGTGAGACTTCTACTTCTATTCTACTGGGATTATACCACAGAAAAGAGAGGAGGCAAGCAAAAAGTGGGAGGTG
>JASEGA010000069.1 GCA_030018315.1 bacterium
CCATTGCACTGTCTTCTTAGAGAGATAAATGCCTTCCCTACGACGCAGCATTACCCTAATTCTACGATAACCATATTTAGGGAACTCGCGACATAGACTATCAAATTTTAGTTTGAGATGCCCGTATTTCTGCCTTATCCTTTCTAATTTATCCGTAACTTTGTCCCCCTTATCGAGCAAATAATACACACCGCTACGACTTAAGCCTAAGGCACGGCTGATTGCTGTAGCTGGGTATTCTGATTTAAGTCCTGGTATCAAGCTCATTAAATTCCTCCGGGATACTGCTCTACTTTTTTTAAAATCTCGTTCTCCAGTGCGAGGCGTCCTATAACTCGTTCCATCTCGTGAATTCTTTCAATATAGGTCTTCTCGGAAGCAAAATTTCCTTGATTGGCAAAGATTTCCTCACCTTTGCGAATAAATAAATCTCGCCACTTGTAGTATATACTGGAAGTTATCCCATATTTTCTGCAAAGTTCAGTTATAGAGACTTGACCCCTTAAACCCTCCAAGACAATTTCAAGCTTCTGTTTAGGTGTATATTTATTACGTTTCCCCATATTTCACCTCCGTTTCCGAGTATAAACTACTTCTTAACTACCTGTCCAGTAATTTCTGGGGTCAGTTTATGAGCATGAAAGAAGCAAGAAAAAAGATATGGGAAGAAATAGAAAGAAGAATGATTTACGGGGTAAAGGTAATTGTAGAAGCTCTCCTTATAGCAGAACGCACAGAATGGATACAAGCCCAACCCTACGAAAGAGGAGAGAAAAGAAATGGTTACCGGAATGGGAAATACAAAAGAGCACTTATGACCAAATTTGGTCCTATCCCTGACCTTGCTGTCCCTCGTGTTAGAAAAGGAGGAATGGAATTTAAGGTG
>JASEGA010000070.1:0-252 GCA_030018315.1 bacterium
TTTTTGACAGACCAATCTCTTTTGCTATTGTTCTGGCTCGAGCAGCCACCAACTCAGAATGTCCCAGGCCATGATCAGTATAATTGTGAACTTTTAAAGTAATTTCAGTTTGGTTAAGGAATTCCAAAACCAAATGATTCTTTTTAACTTCTTTAAGAGTCATAAAAATTTTCAGGCTGCGGGAATTAATAATTATCAAACTCTCACTATCATTTTACCAAATTTAATCCACCAGTTAAAGAAAAAAATTGG
>JASEGA010000070.1:262-700 GCA_030018315.1 bacterium
CAGAGAACATTCAATTCAGTTGGCCAGTATTAATCCCGGTAGATATTCTTTTGAGGAGGGGATGGCTAACCCTCTTTTTTTAAGCTGCGGGGGAACGATTCGAACGTTCATTAATGGCTCCAAAGGCCACTGTCCTACCATTAGACGACCCCGCAAGAGTCGATGAAAGCTACGCTTTCATCTCCACGCTTCGCTAACGCTTGCGTATTCGATGATGGCTAATTCTAAGGGTAATTGAGGGATTGGCGAATATTTCATTTTATTTTCAGCTTCCAGAAAGAGATTTAAAATATTTCTGAGTTCTCCTTCTTTAAAGCTAGCTGCTTGCTTTTCCAGTTTTTGAAATTCTTCTTGGGTTAAACCTGTGATGATAGGATTCTGGGTATCCCCTACTTTAGCTCCAGTCATTTTCAAAATTAAAGCCTGTCTTAAATAATT
>JASEGA010000071.1 GCA_030018315.1 bacterium
ATTTTGCTGTTACTTCCAGCTTATTTATTGGCTGGTGAAATACAGCAGACGGTTACTTTTAACAAAAGTGACCTTAGTTTTAAAAAGCTTAAAGGCTACGATATAGTTGAACTCGATGGTTGCAGTTTTGCAAATAAGATTGGTTCCCCTATGCTGCCACAATCTGTAGTGCGATTTGTTATTCCACCAAGTGCTAATGTTACAAAGGTTGAGATAGTGTCTAAAGATAGTGAAATACTGGCAGGTGAATATAAAATATATCCAGCACAGCCACCACAACCCATATCATTTAAAGGGACTCCAAAATGGGTAGAGCCAGATGCAGCTGTTTATTTGCAATCTACTCCTTATCCTACAGAGTTAATTATGCATTCACATACCGGCAATATGGGTGGATACAGGATAGCGAGTTTTTTAGTTTATCCTGTCCAGTATATTCCCAAGGATAGTAAATTGATATTTAACTCAAGAATAACATTCAAAATCACATATAAGGAAGGGATGAATCCTATACTCCAAAAGACACTTAAAGAGAAGGAACTATTTGGCAACATAGTAAAGGGGTTAGTGATAAATTCGGAAGCAGTTGACAGATTTGCTCCTCTTACGAGGCTAAGTTTTGTGTCGATGGTGCTATCTCAAGATACAGTTGAATATGTGATAATCACAGCTGGCTCATTTGGTTCTGCATTT
>JASEGA010000072.1 GCA_030018315.1 bacterium
TTCATCAGGGTCTTTATGATAATCAAAGTAAAGCGAAAAGTGGACTGACCCCCATTTGTCAAGACAAATCTTTTCATAAGTTAAGATGTAGTTCATACCCTTACTAAAGCTTCACTTGAAACCCTGACTATACTATGCTCTGAAAACCACTTCTCCTTGAACTCAACCGGCGTTAAATACTCAAGACTGGAATGTATCCGCTCGTGATTATACTTGTAAATCCATTCCCTAATAGACTGCTCTGCCTCATAAACTGATTCGTATTCCTTAAGCCACGCCTCTTCTTCCTTAAACTTGCTAAAGAAACTCTCTATATAAGCGTTCTCTTGAGGGCTGTTATAACCGGTGCGAGTAAATGTAAATCCAAAAGCTTTTACTACACCCTGAAAGCTCCTTGAACCAAACTGACACCCATTGTCACTGTTGAGAGTAAGCCCCAACCCATCAGGAATGCCTATTGGAAAATGAGTCTCTACTGCCATCTCTAAACCCTTTAGCGCTTCCTTAGCAGATGCAAATAAGCTAAAACAATAGCCTACAATTTCTCTTGTAAAGCAATCTATGATTGCAAATAAATGCATCCAGCCTGTGCCATTAACCCAAACCTTCGTCATATCCGCCTGCCATAACTGATAGGGACGCGTCAG
>JASEGA010000073.1 GCA_030018315.1 bacterium
TTATTTCTGCGGCCTCTCAGGCAAATTTGGGACTATTTTTAATTGAATACGAGAAAGGAAAAATAAAGGGCAGCTTGAGATCAGAGCCTTTTAAAGGAAAAAGTGTGGACAAAGTTGCAGAAGCTCTGGGAGGAGGTGGCCATCCCTATGCTGCCGGTTTCAGCCAGGAAGGAACCATTGAAGAGGTCTTGAAAAAAGTGCTGGATTTGTTAGAATAAAAGATGGTACGTGGCCACGTAGCCAAGTAGTCTAAGGCGGCGCTCTGCAAAAGCGCTATACGCGAGTGCAAATCTCGCCGTGGCCTCAAAATTTTTGCCGGGGTGGTGGAATGGTAGACACTAGGGACTTAAAATCCCTTGAAGCATAGCTTCGTGTGGGTTCGACTCCCGCCCCCGGCACAAAAAAGCCACCTATCAGGGTGACTTCTTGTTTTACAGAGGTGCGACCTCCGGAAGTTAGCTTTCTAAAATCTCGACGTAGGTTCTTTTTACTCCAAAATCCTTTGCTTCCCAATAAGAGGG
>JASEGA010000074.1 GCA_030018315.1 bacterium
AAATACCGTTATTCGTTATTCGTTAAACGTTAAACGTGATGGCAGTTATCCGATTAACCTCGCCTGCCATAGCGAAGCGGCGGGCAGGGATTTACGACTAACGATTCACGATTTAGCTGGTAGATTAGTTAAGTCTTTCCACCTAACCAACTATCCAACTAACCAACTAACTACCATTTCTTGGGATGGCAGTGATGATAGTGGTAAGCGATTACCGAGTGGCATTTATTTCTGTAAGTTATTCACAGAATCCTGCGGACAAGTAGGAGATGAAAGTTTAACTAAACAACTACTTTTGTTAAGGTGAAGGAAAATGACGAAATCCGAATGTTAATAAGATGAAGAAACTAAATCCTAAATCCGAAATCCTAATCTCTAAATCTCTAAACAAATTCTAATTCTCAAATTTTCAAAATTCCAAACAGTTTGGAACATTGGGATTTTGAATTTGAGATTTATTTAGGATTTGGTGCTTGAGATTTAGGATTTAAAAAATGAGGGGGTGATG